>CANCFZ010000267.1 GCA_947377425.1 Flavobacteriaceae bacterium | reverse complement strand
CAATAGTTGGAAGTGTTTGTATGGACATGTTAATGGTTGATATTTCAGATATTGACTGCAAAGAAGGAGCCGAAGTAATCATCTTTGGTGAAAATCCAACGGTAACTTTTATGGCAAAACAACTAGGAACAATTCCTTATGAGATTATGACAAGTATTTCGCAAAGAGTGAAGCGGATTTTCTATCGAGAGTAGTAATAATTCTACAAAAATTTTATCAAAATGTTAAAATATTAACTAATTTTGTAAGGTTAACCAAAAAACAAAACTATTATGGGATTTTTTAGTGATTTTAAGGCCTCTTTGATGAAAGGCGATGTGTTAAGTCTTGCTACTGCAGTTGTTATCGGTGGTGCTTTTGGTAAAATTGTTGGCTCTGCAGTTGACGATGTTATTATGCCAGTTGTTGGATTAATTACGGGTGGAATAGATTTTACACAAAAATTTGTTTCTTTAAATGGTACAAGTTATGAAAATTTAGCTGCCGCAAAAGCTGCTGGAGCAAGTGTGATTACTTATGGAAATCTAGTGCAAGCAATAATCAATTTTGTGATTATTTCATTATTTATTTTCATTGTATTGAGAGCTGCTGAAAAAGCAAAAAAGAAAGAAGAAGTTGCCGCTGCTGCACCAGCTGGACCTACTCAAGAAGAATTGCTTACACAAATTAGAGATTTATTGAAAAAATAATAAACCGTTACATTATATATTCTAACTAAACCGCTTCTTTATTGAGGCGGTTTTTCTTTTTTAAAACTTCAATATTCAACATTCCTTCTTGAATATTCAAAATTTTCATTTTTTAAAGCATTTTCTATTTACTTTTGTACTTCCAAAATTTTATTAAAATTTAAAATATATAATATGAGAGTTGCTGTAGTTGGCGCTACCGGAATGGTTGGCGAAGTAATGCTTCAAGTATTGGCGGAAAGAAATTTTCCTGTAACAGAATTAATTCCAGTTGCTTCAGAAAAATCTGTGGGAAAGGAAATTGAATTTAAAGGAACAAAATATAAAGTAGTTGGCATGCAAACCGCAGTTGATATGAAAGCAGATATTGCGTTGTTTTCTGCTGGTGGAGAAACCTCTTTAGAATGGGCTCCAAAATTTGCAACAGCTGGAACAACAGTAATCGATAATTCATCGGCTTGGAGAATGGATCCAACAAAAAAGTTAATCGTTCCAGAAATCAACGCTTCTGAATTGACTAAAGAAGATAAAATCATTGCAAATCCAAACTGTTCTACTATTCAAATGGTGATGGTTTTGGCGCCTTTGCATAAAAAATATAAAATCAAACGCGTTATTGTTTCTACCTATCAGTCAATTACTGGAACAGGTGTAAAAGCAGTTCAGCAATTAGAAAATGAATACGCTGGTGTGCAAGGCGAAATGGCTTACAAATACCAAATTCACCGAAATGCAATTCCGCAATGCGATAGTTTTGAGGAAAATGGTTACACCAAAGAAGAAATGAAATTGGTTCGTGAAACCCAAAAAATACTTAGCGATAAAACTATTGCTGTAACGGCAACGGCTGTTCGTGTGCCAATTGTTGGCGGACATAGCGAAGCGGTAAACGTTGAATTCGCAAATGATTTTAACGTAAGTGAAATTAGAGAAATTTTACATCATACAGATGGAGTAGTGGTTCAAGACAATAACGATACTTATACTTATCCGATGCCACTATATGCTCATGGAAAAGATGAGGTTTTTGTAGGCAGAATTCGTCGTGATGAAAGCCAACCAAATTCATTAAACATGTGGATTGTGGCTGACAATTTAAGAAAAGGAGCTGCTACAAATACAGTTCAAATTGCAGAATATTTAGTAGCAAATAAACTAGTTTAATTTTTCAATTTTATAGAAAACCATTTGAGTTGGCAAATCTTAAAGTTTGTTAATTCAAATGGTTTTTTATTTTGGGTTGGTTACATTTGCATTGATGAAAAAAAAGAATCTTATAGTAAGTTTTTTATTTGGGGTGACAGTTTTGCTAGCAATTGTGCTGCAATCTGTGCATTCATTTAACCACCTAGAAAAAGAACTTACTACTAAACAATGTCATCACAAATACGATAAAAATCAAACACAATTAACACATGCGCATCACAATTTAGACCATTGTTTTGTTTGTGAATTTACTTTTAGCACTTCCATAAAATCTGATTTTTTTACTTTTACGTTTAAGAAGGTTGAAGTTCCAGTTTCTTATTCTTATTTCTATTCTAAAGAAATTACTCAATCGTTTCGAGGCAGTCTTTTTGCACTTCGAGCGCCGCCAAGTTTTATTGTTTAAACCGAATTTATTTCAGTTGCTGCTGAATTTTTTCTGATCGAAATAGTTTCGGTCAATTAGTTTTAACAATAAATCATTTTATATGAAATCATTTTTAATAGCCCTATTTCTAGGGTTTTCAATACTTGCCAATGCGCAAAATAAAGTTGTTGGAACAATTTCTGATAAACAAAACAAGCCAATTTCCGGAGCTAATATCAGTATTCCTGAACTTCACAAAGAAACTGTTTCTGACGAAAAAGGAAACTATAGTTTCACTAATTTACCTTCAGGAAATTTCAAAATTGTAGTTTCTTTTATAGGATTTGAATCACAATCTAAGACATTTTCTTCGAATCAAAAAGAGATAAAAATTGATATTATCTTAGAAGAAACTTTCCATCAAATGGATGAAGTTATTATTTCTACAGCATTCAATAAACTACAATCTCAAAACGTAATGAAAGTCGAACATCAATCGATGAAATCGCTTTCACAAAAAGGAACTTCAACTTTAATTGAAGGTTTGGCGACTATTCCAGGAGTTTCGCAAGTTTCTACAGGAACTTCCATCGGAAAGCCAGTTATTCGTGGATTGAGTGGCAACCGAGTTCTAGTTTATTCACAAGGAGTTCGATTGGAAAACCAACAATTTGGAGAAGAACATGGCTTAGGATTGAACGATGCCGGAATTGAAAGTGTTGAGGTTATAAAAGGGCCA
>CANCFZ010000266.1 GCA_947377425.1 Flavobacteriaceae bacterium | reverse complement strand
AACCTCTCAATGCAATGGAAGTCAGGTGGCTCGTATGTTGGTTCATGGAATATGTTGGTTTATGGAACGGCTTTGTTTGTAATGTCCAAAATTAGCAATGATGAAAGTTGCGCCAAATCTAAAAAAGCTTTTTTCTTTTACTTGTTAGGTTTGACTAATTTAATGTTTGGTTGGGCACATCACATTTACATAATTCCAACAGCACCATGGATTAGATATTTGGCTTACGGAATTAGCATGACCGAATGGGTTGTCATTATTTCAATAATTTATGATTGGAAAAAAAGTCTTTCGAAAGAAAAGAAAATCGAATTTTATTTAGCTTACAAATTGATGATTTTGGCTGATATTTGGGTGTTTCTAAATTTATTTTTAGCGCTATTAATGTCAATTCCATCAATCAATTTATTCACACATGGAACGCATATTACGGTAGCACATTCCATGGGTACAACTATTGGAATTAATACATTAATCCTTTTATCATCAATAGCTTATATTTTAGAAACTGAAAATCCATTTACGCAATTATCTCAAAGAAGAATAAAAGCTGGAATTAAAATTTTCAGTATTTCGTTCCTATTTTTCTGGATAATTTTATTAATTATGGGCGCTAAAAAAAGCTACTGGACATTCTTTAGACAAGACATTGCTTTTGGTCAATTTCAAGATTCCTTACATTGGATTTATATCTTATTTACGTTATTTGGAATTGGAATTTTGGTAGGATTGTATGTAATCGTTTTTGAATTTCTAAAAAACATGAACTCAATTTCTAAAAAAGATATTGAAATTTGAAGGCATTAGAATCTCTGATGGTCCTATTTTTGAAGAATAGGACAAATCTCCAATAGTTTCAACATTATTTCGAAAGGATTGTATGTAATAATTGCCTTTATAGTTTTTGTTTTCTAAAAAAAGTATCATTTCATTTAATTGTCCGTCTGAAATCAATTCGGAATGATATGTAGTTCTTATTTCAAATTTTATTCTGCTTTTCAAAAGAATATCAAAGGATTTTTCAAATTCATCAAACAAATTGCTTTTTGTTATTTGATGGAAATTGCTTTTTGTAGCTTTAAAATCCAAAGCGACATAGTCAATTAGGTTTTGATTAATTAATTGCTTTAAAACATCAGAATTAGAGCCGTTGGTATCGATTTTTATCAAAAAACCTAATGCTTTTACTTCTTTTATTTGCTCGACACTATTTTTATGTATCAAACATTCGCCTCCGCTAAAAACAACGGCATCAAGTAAACCTTGTCTTGATTTTAAAAAAGAAATTGCTTCGGAAAAAGTAGTGGTTCCTTTTCCTAAAACAATTTCGGGATTATAGCAGTAAAGACATCGCATATTACAACCGACATACCAAATAATACAAGCTGATTTATCGGGATAATCGAGTAATGTAAACGGTGTAATATTGTAAATTGGCTTTGCTAACACACATTTTCTTTAAAGTGAACTCGCTGTTTGTGTTCTCCTTTTTTTCCAATATTAAAACTTTCAACGGGTCTATGATAGCCCATTACTCGTGTGTAAACCAAGCATTTAGTTCTTAATTGTTCGTTTTCTTCTAAAACTTTATTAGTTTTTATTTTCATATTGTGTTTGGTTTTGTTTTTCTATAATTTGTTCATCACATTTCGGGCAATATTCATGTTCGCCATTCAAATAGCCGTGAACAGGACAAACACTAAATACTGGAGTTACCGTTATGTATGGTAATCTAAATTTGGTTAAAACTATTTTTACAAAGTTTTTACAAGCTTCTGGTGAACTGATTCTTTCATTCATGTATAAATGCAAAACAGTTCCGCCAGTATATTTACATTGTAATTCATCTTGCATTAACAAAGCTTCAAATGGATCTTGAGTAAAATCAACTGGAATTTGTGAACTGTTTGTGTAATAGATATTATCGTCAATTCCGGCTTGAAGAATATTTGGAAAACGTTTTTTATCTTCTTTAGCAAAACGATATGTAGTTCCTTCGGCTGGAGTAGCTTCAAGATTGTATAAATTTCCTGTTTCTTCTTGAAATTCACGCATTCTGTCACGGATGTAATCTAAAATTTTTATGCAAAAATCATTTCCGAAAATGGTTGTAATATCTTCTTTATCATCAGTAAAATTACGCACCATTTCGTTCATTCCGTTTACACCGATAGTAGAAAAATGGTTTCTAAAATGGGGTAAATATCTTTTAGTATAAGGATACAAACCTCTATCATACATCTCTTGAATAAATACTCTTTTTTTCTCTAAAGTCGATTTTGAAATCTCCATTAATTTATCCAATTGACTGAATAATGCTTCTTTATTTCCTTTAAATAAAAATCCCAATCGTGCCATATTGATGGTAACAACGCCAATACTTCCTGTCATTTCGGCACTTCCAAAAAGCCCATTTCCTCGTTTTAATAACTCTCTCAAATCGAGTTGCAAACGACAACACATACTTCTAACAGCGTTGGGTTTATAGGCATTTTCATTTTCTACTTTATTGCCGTTTTCATCTAAAATATATTGACTTCCAATGAAATTTTGAAAATAAGACGACCCAATTTTAGCTGTATTTTCAAAAAGCAAATCGGTATTTTCTCCATTCCAATCAAAATCTTCCGTAATATTCACTGTTGGAATAGGAAAAGTAAACGGTTGTCCGTTAGCATCTCCTTCGGTCATAACAGTATAATATGCTTTATTTATCAAATTCATTTCGGCTTGAAAATGTTCGTATCGCAAATCGGTTGGTTTATCAACACCACGCTGATTGGCTTTCACTAAAAGATCATGATTAAAATTACCTTCAAAAAAATTATGATTGTTTTTAGTTGGAATTTGAGTTTTCAAATCCTCAGGAACAATCCAATCTAAAGTAATATTAGTAAATGGCGATTGTCCCCAACGTGCAGGAACATTCAAATTATAAACAAAACTGCGAACTGCTTTTAGTACTTCATCAAAAGACAAATTATCTTTAAAAACATAAGGAGCTAAATACGTATC
>CANCFZ010000265.1 GCA_947377425.1 Flavobacteriaceae bacterium | reverse complement strand
TAGATTTTAGATATTTTCAATCGGAGTACTAATATTGTTTTGATTTTCAAAGGTAACAAAAATTAAAATGGATTGCTAGCTAGCCCTGACAGAGTGGAAATCCTTTTATTATGTTGCCTGAGGTTCTCGAAGGCAACATAATAAAAGATATAATGGACAGCAGGAAAATGGTTTACTGATAAAGCCCTAGCAATTCGCTCCAAATTTTACAAATGACCTTCGTTTAAATTATCACTTTCAATCAATCCATCACGTAAACGGATGATTCGGTGTGCATATTTGGCGATGTCTTCTTCGTGAGTTACCAGAATTACAGTATTTCCAGCCGCGTGAATATCGCCAAAAAGTTTCATGATTTCTACAGAAGTTTTACTATCTAAATTTCCTGTTGGTTCATCGGCAAGAATTATAGATGGTCTATTTACCAAAGCTCTTGCCACAGCAACTCTTTGTCGTTGTCCACCCGAAAGTTGGTTGGGTTGGTGATCCATTCGGTCGTCCAATCCTACTTGAGTTAGTACCTCGGTTGCTCTTTTGTTTCTATCAGATTTAGAATATCCAGCGTAAATCATTGGCAAAGCAACGTTATCCAAAGCAGTAGTTCTTGGAAGTAAATTGAAGGTTTGAAATACAAATCCGATTTCTTTATTACGAATTTCTGCCAAGTCGTCGTCGTGCATTTGCGAAACATCTTTTCCGTTTAGGATATAACTTCCAGATGTTGGTGTGTCTAAACAACCTAAAATATTCATCAAAGTAGATTTTCCAGAACCTGATGGTCCCATAAGTGCCACGTATTCGCCTTTATTGATTTGTAAATCAATACCTTTTAAAACGTTAATGATTTCGCTACCTAAAACAAAATCGCGTTTGATGTTTGTAATATTTATAAGTGGACTTGACATAATTTTTAGACTAATTATATGATTAGTAGTTTGAATCTCGATAAAGTTACAAAGTTAAATAACAAAAAATGATAATTATGTAAGTTTAAGTTTTTATTGTGTAATGCTTGAGGCTATTGTTTAGAATAATTTTACATCTAACAATAAACTCAATAATTATGAAAAACAATGTATTAAAAATTGGATTATTTTCTATGATTTTAATAGGAATGGTTTCGTGTAAAAACGATGAGAAAGAATTAGCTGACAAAAGAATTATGGAGTTAGAAAGCTACGTAGATTCTTTGAAAGCAGTAAATTCTGAAGATGTGCAAGCAAATTGGGATAAAATTGCCACAGATTTTGATAGAAAATCTACGGAGGCAAATGATGCAATAGTGAACTTAAAAGATGATGAAAAAACAAGTTCACAAACTAAGGTTGATGCAGCTATTGCAAAGTACGCTGATTTAAAAGTTAGTGTTCAAACTAATGCAGAAGCTGTAAAAGTTGCTACTAAACCTAATCCAAATCAATTATTAAGAGACCGATTATTTGGAGCCGGAAAAATAGGAGAAGATATGAGTTTTGCATGGGTTAATAAAGATAATATTTTGAAAACTTATGATACTTTCTTTCAATCATACAAAGACAATAAGGCTAATTTTACCAGAGAAGATTATGATGAAATTAAATTAATGTATGAAGCTCTGGATAATAGAAAAAACACTGTTGAAAATGAAGGTTTATCTTCAGAGGATAATACTAAAATTGCTTCAATCAAGTTTAAATTCGGACCAATGTTTAAATTGAATAGAGTTGGTGCAAAAAGCAGAGAAACAGAAGAAGCTAAAGAATAAAATAAATAATAAGTTGGTTTTTAGTTCAGAAAATGGCAATCAGGGATGGTTGCCATTTTTTTTATGTTCTAATCACAAAATGTTCTTTTTCTTGTTCGATTCTAAAAAAAATAATTCCCCATTGAAACGTGTCAATAGTTACTATAACTTGTGGATAATTTTTTATAATTTCCCAAGCTTCTTCCATGTCTGCACTCCAATGAATATCGTCAAAAATCCAAACGGAATCATTGGTAATTGTTGGAAGTAAAAGCTCAAAATATTCTAAAGTAGCTTTTTTAGAATGGTTACCGTCGAAGTAGATTAGTTTCGAGTTTCGAGTTTCGGGTTTCGGGTTTTTTAGATAGCTTGAAAATTCTGTGTTAATACATTCAACATTATTGATATTGAATTTTTGCAATTGCAATTGACATTCATTGATTGTTTGAGGACAACCTTCTAAAGTAATAATTTTTGAATTTTTATTCCCTAATGATAGGGCAGAAGTTGCTAATCCTAATGAAGTTCCAATTTCAAGAATAGTTTCAGGTTGAAAATAATTTACAATTCTGAATAATAATTCAGCTCTTTTAGATGAAATCCCTGCATTTTTCGCAATTTGATTTATGGCACGAGTGTTACTTTTAAAAACTCGTGAACCAGCACCAAAATCGGTTACTTCAATCGTATTTTTATTTTCTAAAAGTGAATTTCTGTAGTTTTTTAAAATAGAATATTCAGGATAATTCTTTTTATCGTAAAAACATTTTGTAACCAAATTATACACAAACGGCGAATGCACTCCATGTTGATTCTTGGAGTTCCAAAGGAATTTTAAATATGATTTTATGTTTTGTAACACAGAGTTTCACAGAGTTTTTCACAGAGTTTCACAAAGAAAAAAATAAAGCTTAGCGAATCTCTGTGCTTTTCTCTGTGAATCTCAGTGTAATAATTATTCCATTTTAGAAGAAAGTTCAAACCAACGTTCTTCTTTTTCTTCCTTCAAATTGATTACTTTTTGCAATTCATTTGCCTTAGCTTCAATTTCGTTATCAGCAACTTTTCCATCAGAAAATAATTGTTCTATTTGCTTCTTTTGGTGTTCTAAATCTTTAATTTCTTTTTCAATTTTATTGAATTCTTTTTGCTCGTTAAAATTCAATCCAGCCGAAATAGTTTTCGCTTGTTTCCAATTGTTCTTTTCCTTGTTATCGTCTTTATTTGCTGGTTCAGCCGAATCTTCATAAGCTCTAAAATCAGAATAATTTCCAGGAAAATTTTCTACAATTCCATCGCCTCTAAACACGAATAAATC
>CANCFZ010000264.1 GCA_947377425.1 Flavobacteriaceae bacterium | reverse complement strand
GTAAACGGTTGAATGAAATAAGTATGAACAAAAGTAGCCACAATAATGGCAAACAATAATGAACTCACAGTATCACCAGTTCTAGTTGTTGCAGTTGTAATTCTATCAGCAATGTAAGTTACTTCTTGAGTGTAATTGATGTAATAGATGTACAAGCCACAAGTTAAAATTCCAAGAAGTGTATCCGAATTAGATTTTCTACCAAAACTTCTCAAAGTTTCTACCCAAACAACTGGAAACATGATTAAATTAATTATCGGAATAAACAATAAAACGGTCCACCAAGTCGGTCGATTGATGATTTTCATCAGTACAATTGAATTGTAAATCGGAATTCCAGCTTCCCAAGATTTTCTGCCTGCTTTTTCGTATAATTTCCAAGTTCCTAGAAAATGAATTATTTGAACTCCAAGAAAAAAGATAAACCATTGATAGATACTCATTGTTTTATTTGTTTAAGGTTTAAAAGGTTAAAGTTGTTTAACTAAAAACGGGTTATTTTGTTTTTTTATTTCAAACTCAACACATCTCGCATTGTGAAAACGCCTCTTTTTCCAACCAACCATTCGGCGGCGATTACAGAACCTAAGGCAAATCCATCACGACTATGTGCGGTGTGTTTTATTTCTATTGTGTCTACTTGTGATGTGAAAAAAACGCTGTGTGTACCAGGTACATTTTCTATTCTTTGGGCATCAATATAGATATTATTTTTATTTGAATTTTTATCCAAACTCCAATCGGTATAGTTTGAATTTTCTATAACTCCTTTTGCTAAGGAAATAGCTGTTCCACTTGGAGCATCAAGTTTTTGTGTGTGATGAATTTCTTCCATTGAAACCGAATACTGATTGAATTTAGACATCATTTTTGCTAAATAATCATTCAATTCAAAAAACAAATTCACACCCAGACTAAAATTTGAACCGTAAATAAAAGCACCATTTTTTTCTTCACAAAGTGCTACCATTTTCGGATATTCTTCCAACCAGCCAGTAGTTCCTGAAACTACAGGAATACCATTGTTTAAACATTCAGAAATATTGGAAACAGCAGCAGATGGAATACTAAAATCTATAGCAACATCAGCATTTTCTAATCCGTTATAAGTAGCTGAACTGGATTTTCGTAACACAATTTCATGACCACGTTCTAAAGCAATTTTTTCAATTACTTTTCCCATTTTTCCGTATCCTAAAAGTGCTATTTTCATAATGGATTAGTTGGTAGACGTTTTACTTTGTTACAGATTTTAAGAAAACTTTATAATTTCAAAGTTAAACAAATTCCTAAATTCTCTCTAGTAGTAAACTCATTTCTATACAAATCGGGTTTTACAGTTAGTTTATCATTAACATTGAATTGCATTAAATGCGCATCAACATTAGCATCAACAATATTCAAGATATAAAAAAGGCCAGTCAATAAAGCTGATAAATCCCTATTTTTTTGATAGAATTTTTGTGCCGAAATCAAGCGAGAATTATCAAGATAAGTGTAATTATCTGGAAGTCCTTCTAATCTTTGTTTATAAGCGTCTCTATAAAGATGGTATTTTCTATTGTTACTGATATAAAAATATATAGTTGTTCCTAAGGCTCCATAAACCAAAGGCAATTTCCAATATTTTTTATTGTAAACTTGTCCCATTCCTGGAAAAACAGCTGAATAAAAAGCTGCTTTTGATGGAGCAAGTACATTTATTTCAGATGATTTTTTGATGGTGTCCTTTACTCTCAATCCTTCACCCAATTCTGTTTGAGCAAATGACGAAGAACTTCCCAATAGGAAAACAAATAATAGTATGTAGAATGACCTAATCACTAACCGTTTATAAGTTTAATAATACGATTAAAATCTTCTTCGGAATGAAATGGAATAGCAATTTTACCTTTTCCGTTGCCAGCAATTGTTACATCAACTTTAGCTCCAAAGAAATTGGTAAATGCTTTCTTTTGTTCGTCTGCAACAGCAAAAGAACTTGCTTTTTTAGCTTTTGCAGTAGCAGGTTTCAAACCATCTTGATGCTTTTTAACCAAGGCTTCGGTATCACGAACAGAAAGATTCTGGCTTACAATCTTTTGGTAAATATCCGTTTGAATGTCTTGATCTTCAATATTAATCATGGCACGACCGTGTCCCATACTGATGAATCCGTCACGAATTCCAGTTTGAATAATCGGATCTAATTTTAAAAGACGTAAGTAGTTCGTTATAGTAGAACGTTTTTTACCAACACGCTCACTCATTTGCTCCTGCGTAAGTTGAATTTCTTCTATCAAACGTTGGTACGACAATGCAATTTCTATTGGATCTAAATCATGGCGTTGAATATTCTCAACCAATGCCATCACCAATGATTCATTATCATTCGCAATACGAATGTAGGCAGGAATTGTTGTCATTCCAACTAATTTGGAAGCACGCAAACGACGTTCTCCAGAGATTAATTGGTATTTATTGAAATCTAATTTTCTAACAGTAATGGGTTGAATTACACCAAGTTCTTTTATAGATGAAGCTAATTCTTTTAATGATTCTTCATTAAAATTGGTTCTTGGTTGAAACGGATTGATTTCAATTGCTTCAATATCAACTTCTAAAATGTTACCAACAACTTTGTCGGCATTTTTATCATCTACCGATTTAATATCGTTATCTGGATCTTTTAAAAGTGCTGATAAACCACGTCCTAAAGCCTGTTTTTTTACTGCTTTTGCCATAAATTAATTACTGTTTTTTCGTATAACTTCTTCTGCTAAACTCAAGTAATTGGTAGCTCCTTTACTTGTAGCATCAAATGCAATGATACTTTCACCAAAACTTGGTGCTTCACTTAATTTTACATTTCGTTGGATAATGGTTTTGAAAACCATGTCGTTAAAATGCTTTTGAACTTCTTCAACTACTTGATTAGAAAGGCGTAAACGCGAATCATACATCGTTAAAAGTAAGCCTTCAATATCCAATTCAGGATTGTGTATTTTTTGAACACTTTTTATTGTGTTTAATAATTTTCCTAAACCTTCCAATGCAAAATA
>CANCFZ010000263.1 GCA_947377425.1 Flavobacteriaceae bacterium | reverse complement strand
ACACCGCTTCCAACCAATAGCCTATTGAATTCTTGATTGGCTGGATATTTTCTAACCGAATCATTTATTTTGACTGAAATCGAATCGCCTTTTCCGTAAAGCAACCACTTTTGAGTAATTTGAGTACTGTTCTTTTTAATATTATCTCTAAAATCAATATCTAAATTGTTACTAAAAAAGGAATATCCTGAGAAAAACAAACCTGCATTATGGTCTTGTTTTTTGAAATTATCAATAGCTAAATCTCCGGTTGTAAACACTTTGGCTGTTCTTCTAAAATCGGAAGAAACCGAAGTTATTGGCACATAACCAACTCCTTTTTGCGCACCAAAGTAATTTTGAAGTTGTTCTCGAACGTCTTGCGTAATAAAATCGCCTTCTATTTGACTGTCGCCAAACCAAGCAATTCTGATTTTCACATTCTTTCCTTCTGATAAAGCAATTAATTTTTCATTGAATTTTTGAAGTGCTGGCGACACGGTATCCGAATTAAAACGAATTAATGTTCCTTTCTTTTCGTAAGCATCAAAATCATTCATGGGCAAGCTATCTGTAGCATTAGACGAGCCAAAATGTTTCTTTTTTTGATTTTCTTTTTTTGATTTTTCTTTGACAAGAATATCCGAAAGCAGGTTTACATTTTTAAAATAAGGATAATACGCAATAAACTGATTTGAAAATACAGACAATGACAACTGAATAATAGTAACTACTAGAATTAAGATAACAACCTTTCTGCTATTGTTCATTGCCCTTTTTGTGGTATAACGTTTTCTTAACCGCTTTATTATATTGTGTTAAGCGATTGTAAATTTCACGCAAAAGTAAAAAAAAGGATGTGTGTTTTGTTGATTTGTTAAAAATAAATTTTAGGAGGGTTTTAGAGCGAATGGTTTCGGCTTTCTTGCTGTCCATTTTCCTGCTATCCGCGCTACATGGTAGCTGCTCCTATCAGGGCTAAATAGGTTTTGTCTTTTGTAAAATTTCAAGTTCTATAGCACTAATTTTGAAAGAATATATTTCATAAAATATATTTGATTTATAGCGCCTTATCATTACATTTATTATAGACCAACACATTTGATACTACTCCTATCTCATTCATTATATACTTTAAACGAACCAAAATCAACTTTAATTATTTCATTATATGATTTGGAATTAATAAAATTTGGTTCATATTTAAAATTTGATAATGCAAGGTATATATTTCCAAAATAATTTATTCTTTTACCACTTTCTTTTGAAATAAGACTATAACAGAAATTTCCAGAAACTGGTACAATTGAAAATTTCATTTTTGCAATTATACCTTTATCCCATTTTTTTATTGACGTAAAAAAAAGTCGACTTTTGTTAAATATAATTTTTTTAATCATTTTTAAATCGTTCGACTCCTTTTCAGATAAGTCATAGTCATTTGCTGTCGTTGATGTAAATATATCATTACTTTTTTTATCTATACAATTAAACTTATTCCTTTTTGAAAATCCTTCAAGATATAGCGGATAAATTTGATAATCATTAATATTTACTACTGAATCGCAAGGTATAATCCAATAAAATAAATTTCCTCCGTCATTTTCATCATATTTCCCGATTTTCTCACAAGAAATAATATAATAATTTACTTTTTTTATTTCTTGACAATTTGCATTTGTAATAACTATTACAAACAGAATAATTTTAATAATTTTACTTTTCATAACTATCTTCTAACATTTTATCTACTTCTTTTTTATCTACATGACCATGTGGATGTTCTAAAACCACCGATAGCGGATTTGCAATCCGTGCCTACAATCAACATAAAACAAATCTAACAAAATAACTTCTAATTCATTTCCTACAACTCGAAGAATTTCTAATACTTGTCTATTTAATAAAAAACTACAACTTTTTATTGTTGTAGTTTTATGTGTTTTATTCGCTTTTGGGCACGGAATGCAAATCCGCTATCCGTTGTGGGACATATCCATGCCATCTGGGTTTTAAAACTCAAATCGCAACTGCACCACAACCGTTTTCTTTACTTCAGTATTCAAATTATTTAACGAAATTCCGAGTAATCGAACGGATTCTTTCATGCGCTCTTGATACAATAATTCTTTAGCGGTTTCGAGTAATAATCCTTTATCAGAAATAAAATAAGGTAAGGTTTTACTCCTAGTTTGAGTAGTAAAATCGCTGTATTTTATTTTTAGTGTAATGGTTTTTCCAGAAATATTATATTTTTTTAATCGCTTTTCGAGTTCGGCAGCAATGCGATCTAAGCGTTCTAACATAAAAATTTCAGAAGTGAGGTTTTCGTTAAAGGTATGTTCGGCAGCAACTGATTTAGAAACTCTATTTGGTTTGACTTCACTATTGTGAATGCCGCGCACAATGTTGTAATAAAATCCGCCACTTTTTCCAAAATGCTGTTCGAGGTATTCTCTAGTTTTCGTTTTTAAATCTTTACCAGTGAATATACCATGTTGGTACATTTTTTCTTTAGTCACTTTTCCGATTCCGTAGAATTTTTTGATTTCTAAATTTTCTAAAAACGATTCTACTTCGTCTGGATTTACTGTTTTTTGTCCGTTAGGTTTGTTATAATCGCTGGCAATTTTGGCAACAAATTTATTAACGGAAATTCCAGCAGAAGCATTAAGTCCAACTTCTTCAAAAATGCGTTTTCTAATTTCTTGAGCAATCAAACTGGCACTCGGATTTCCTTTTTTGTTTTGAGTTACATCTAAATAAGCTTCATCAAGAGAAAGTGGTTCTACCAAATCGGTGTACTCTAAAAATATCTTTCTGATTTTATTTGAAATTTCTTTGTAGCGGTCAAATCGTGGTCGCACAAAAATCAATTCTGGGCAATTTCGTTTGGCTTGAACACCACTCATCGCGCTTCTTACACCAAACTTTCGGGCTTCATAACTCGCTGCCGAAACAACACCACGCACTTCGCTACCGCCTACAGCCAATGGTTTCCCTTTAAGTTCGGGATTGTCCATTTGCTCTACCGAAGCGTAAAACGCATCCATATCTACATGGATAATTT
>CANCFZ010000262.1 GCA_947377425.1 Flavobacteriaceae bacterium | reverse complement strand
AAAAAAAATATGAAGAGAATAATTACTATTGTATTAGTGTGTTTAAGTTTACAGATGTCAGCTCAGTGTTGGCAAAGTATTAGCGCAGGAAGAGATCATTCGTTAGCAATAAAATCAGATGGTACACTTTGGGCTTGGGGTTCAAATGCTTTAGGACAATTAGGTGATAACACTACAGCATCTAAAAATGCACCTACACAAATTGGCACAGCAACCAATTGGATAAAAATTAATGCTGGTTTTGCAACATCTTTAGCAATAAAATCAGATGGTACACTTTGGGCTTGGGGAAACAATGGTTATGGACAACTTGGTAATGGTACCAATACTGCTACTCTTGTACCAACACAAATAGGTACCGAAAACAATTGGCAAAGCAGTAGTATTGGAACAGCATTTTGTATTGCAATCAAAAACAATGGGACACTATGGGCATGGGGACATAACAATAATGGACAATTGGGAGACAATACAATTATTGATAAAAACACACCGATTCAAGTAGGTACAGCAACCAATTGGCAAAGTATTTCGGCTGGTGGAGAATATGTATTAGCACTAAAAACAGACAATACTCTTTGGTCTTGGGGATATAACACAGGACAATTGGGTGATGGAACTAATGTTGAAAAACACATACCAACACAAGTAGGTACAGATACTAATTGGCAAAGTATTGATGCTGGATACTTTCATGCTGCAGGAATAAAAACCAATGGAACACTTTGGGCATGGGGTGCTAATGCTAATGGTCAACTTGGTGATGGTACTGTTGTTCGTAAATATGCACCAACTCAAGTAGGAACAGCTACTAATTGGTTAAGTGTATCTACTGGATATAGTTTTACTTATGCTACTCAAACTGACTATACACTTTGGAGTTGGGGAATTAACGATAATGGAGAGTTAAGCAATGGTACAAGTGGTACAACCAATACAATTACACCAACACGTGTAGGTTTAACTTCAGATACTTTTTCTATTTCTGCTGGATATTATCATATACTTGAAAAAAACAGTGATGGATTCTTGAGAGCTTGTGGGCAAAACACTTATGGACAAATTGGTGATGGAACTAATAATCAAAATAACACACTTACAACTATTTCATGCCCAGTAATGGCAACAGAAAATTTTGGTTTAGGAAATGTAATAAAAGTTTACCCTAACCCAGTAAAAGACTTATTAAACCTTTCATTTGATAAAGAAATTTCAACCGTTTCTATTCTTAATTTATTAGGTCAAGAAGTACTAACCAAAGTTATCAATGCCAATGAAAGTTCTATCGATACTTCTACTTTATCATCGGGAACTTACTTAGTAAAAGTAACTTCAACTGAGGGTATTAAAACTTTAAAAATTATTAAAGAGTAAACTAGAATAATCCCAAATACAAATCCCAAATTCATTCAATATTTTGAAATGAATTTGGGATTTTTTTCTTTATTAATGTTACTTAACTAGTAAACTTCCTGCTGATTCACATCGTTAAGATGTGATTATAATTTTATTTTGATTGTGGTCACGGAATGCAATTCCGCGATATCTGACGTGGATATATCCGCGCCATCTGGGGTTGTATGTGAAATGCAAGCCAAAGTACCAACTTCTCTAAAAACAGCTTTCTATGACTTGAAAATCGCATCTTTAAGCACTTCATTTTTTACAAACCACAACTTAAATCCAAAAATTAACCTCGCTTAAATCATCTTAAACGAGGTTAGTTTTATACTTGTTTTTTAAATTTTACTTTTTTAAGAGAGTTGCGCAACAGCTACGGCTGTTAGCAGCTGGCTTTTTTAAGTTTTAGTATTCGGTATGGAATATCAATAAATGTTATTAGTATATTCAATATTCCAGGAATCATCATAATTATTCCAATTTGCGAACCATTTAATGGATTCTTAAAATGCCAATTTAAACTATGTAACCCAATTGTAAAATATGTTATTGGATTTTGATATCCTGATACATTTGGCATAGTTAACGTCAAATACCAATAAACTATATTTAAAACAATCAACAACGCTAAAGTCCATTTTGTGAACTTTAAATAACACACTAACAAAGCATACAAATACAAACTTCGGATGCAAATAACAGCAAATAAATCTCTATCTAATATTGCTAAATAAAGGTTTGCAATAATAGAAGTTAATACTATGAAAAGAGAAAAATATTTTAAAATATTATAGTATTTCATTTTCGGATTTTGAATTTCATCGTGGTTCTTAGCTTGCTGCTAACTTGTATATAGGTCTGACAAAATCAGACTTATCTATCCTTATTTGGGTGTGTAAGTCTGACAAACGTCAGGCTTTATATTTTGTATCAAATCTAATAAAAAAATCACATCGTTTGGATGTGATTTTATTTTATTTGTTTTGTTGATTACTTTTATTCACCACGCGAAAGGATTCGCGCGGTAGCTGGGGGATTATAATTTTATTTTGATTGTGGTCACGGAATGCAATTCCGCGATATCTGATTTGTTGATTACTTTTATTCACCACGCGAAAGGATTCGCGCGGTAGCTGGGGTTAAGATGTGATTATAATTTTATTTACCACGCGAAAGGATTCGCGCGGTAGCTGGGGGACTTGAAAACCGCATTTTTAAGCAATTCATTTTTTACAAACCACAACTTAAATCCAAAAATTAACCTCGCTTAAATCATCTTAAACGAGGTTAGTTTTATACTTGTTTTTTAAATTTTACTTTTTTAAAAGAGTTGCGCAACAGCTACCGCTGTTAGCAGAAGGTTTATAGTTTAATAAGTTTACCTTTTTTTATTATAACATTCAGTTGACCAGAATAAACTATTTTAAATTTTATCGTATCAGTTATAGGTTCAGAAATTTCCATAATGGGTTCTCCCATTGTTTTTAGTTTTCCAATTTTACTATTTGAGGTTTCAATTTGAGAAATTTTTGTTTGATTGACTTTCTGTTCACTTCTGTCTTTAAGAAAGATAATACACTTTCCATCTTTATCTTTAATTTTTGTAATAATTCCTTTTACTTTTCCTAATTCAAATGTTTTTAAATAAGTACT
>CANCFZ010000261.1 GCA_947377425.1 Flavobacteriaceae bacterium | reverse complement strand
TTGATAGAAAGTTAAAAGTTAATTTTTTTTGGTAGTAAAAAATAATTAATTATCATTTTGATTAACAATAATTTGCGAATTTGCGGTTATTTTTTTTTCTGTGTTACCAAATAAACTCCAGCGAAAATTAACACTGCCGAAAGTAATTTCACCAAACTCAATTCGTCTTTGCCTAAACCAACTGCGAAAATCGTAGCAAAAAGTGGTTGTAAATAAATAAAAACAGCAACGGTTGTTGGTTTTAATTCACGCATCGAAATTAAATTTAATAGATAGGTTAGGAACGTTGAAAACACTACTACAAATCCAATTTTCCAGAAAATATCCATTGGAATTATTGCCAAATTTATTGCATGAAATTCGTTCCAGCCAAATGGCAAAACTAGTATAAATCCAAAAGTATAAATCCATTTAACGAAAGTAAACGCATTGTATTTATCCATTAATTTTTTAACTAAAATCAGATAGAATCCATAGGAAACTGCGTTTATAAAAACAAGTAAATTCCCTAAAGTGGCGTTTGGCGCATTGACCATCGATTTCCCGTAAAGAATCAAAGTTATCGTTCCACCCAAACCTAAAAGTAAACCCAAAACTTTTCTTTTTTTCATGCGTTCTTTCATGATAAAAGCCGAAAGAACCAAGACAATCATTGGTGTTGTTACCATTAAAACGGCACTCATAATTGGCGAAGTATAACTCAATCCTTTGAAAAAAGTTAGCATGTTTAAAGCAACACCAAAAAATGCTGCTGCCAAAATTCGAGGAAAATCTTCTTTTGCAATTTTTTCTTTTGGTCCAAAAAATGAAATCAACCAAAACAGCAAAACCGAACCGCCAACTCGCATCGTAATAAACCCGAAAGGTTGAACGTATTTTGGCATTACATCTTTAGCAATTGTAAAGGTTACACCATAAATTATAGATACTAATGTTGCGGCAATTAATGCCCAAGTTCTTTTAGACATTTTCTAACGCTTTCATTACTTGTAGCATATTTTGTTGCGTGTTTCCGATGTAAATTTTGTCTTGAATTATAAAAACAGGACGACTTATAAAAGTATAATGTTCTAAAATATATTTTTTATAATCGTCTTCTGTTAACGCTTTATTTTTCAAATCCATAGATTTATACAATTGCGCTTTTTTGCTAAACAAAGCCTCATAACTTCCCGAAAGTGAGTGCATGTATTCTAATTCAGCAACGGTTATTGGGTCTTGTTTTATGTCGTGATAAGTTAAATTCGCACTTTTAGGCAATGATTTTATGATTTTTCTGCAAGTATCACAAGAAGCTAAGTAGTAGATTGTATCAGTCATGAAATTTCTTTTTTGCAAAGGAAATTCATTTGAAACATATAATCTGTATTTTTATAAAAAAATTAAAGCTATGGAAGTATCATTTGAAATTAATAAAACCAGTAGAAATGTGTTGTTAAAATTTTTAGAAAATCATTCGTTAGAACAACTCAATACTATTCCAGAAGGTTTTAGTAATAATTTGATTTGGAATATTGGACACATTATTGTAGTGCAACAAATGTTGGTTTATAAATTAGCCAATTTACCGATGATGGTTTCAGATAAAATGGTTGAAAAATATAAAAAAGGAACCAAACCAGAACATAATGTAACACAAGAAGAAGTTGATGAAATGAAATTATTATTGTTTTCAACTTTAGAAAAAACGAGAAAAGATTATTCCGAAAAAGTGTTTCAAAATTATAATGAATTCACGTCAATGTCAGGTTTTACTATGAAATCATCAGCCGACGCAATTACATTTAATAATTACCATGAAGCAATTCATACGGGAATTATGATGCAGATTAGAAAGTTTATATAAATTAAAATACCTTTGCAAAAATATTATAATAATGAAATTCAATACTAAAGTAATACATGGTGGTCAACACCACGAAAAAGTAACTGGAGCAGTTATGACACCAGTTTTTCAAACATCAACGTATGCTCAAACAAGTCCAGGTCAACCTGTAGGCGATTATGAATATAGTCGTGCAGCCAATCCAACTCGTCAAGCTTTAGAAGATGCTTTGGCATCAATAGAAAATGGCGCACGAGGATTAGCATTTGCATCAGGATTAGCAGCAACCGATTGTTTGTTGAGAATGTTCAAAGCTGGAGACGAAATCATAGCAATGGACGATTTGTATGGTGGAACATATAGATTATTTACACGTTTATACAAAGATAGTGGTATCAAATTTCACTTTGTTGATATGAATGATTTTGATAAATTTCAATCATTAATTAATGAAAACACAAAGTTAGTTTGGGTTGAAACTCCAACAAATCCACTGATGAAATTAGCTGATATTGCAGAAATCGCAAAAATCACTAAAAAACATAATATCCTTTTTGCAGTTGATAATACTTTTGCTACACCTTACTTGCAAAAACCATTAGATTTAGGTGCTGATATAGTGATGCACTCGGCTACAAAATATCTTGGAGGACATTCGGATGTTATTGCCGGAGCATTGATTATCAAAGATAAAGCATTAGGTGATGAGCTACATTTCAAACAATTTGCCACAGGCGGAACACTTGGACCAATGGATAGTTATTTGGTTTTAAGAGGAATTAAAACATTACATTTAAGAGTTCAAAGACATTGCGAAAACGGAATAAAAGTTGCCGAATTTTTAAGCAATCATCCAGAAGTTGCAACGGTTTATTATCCAGGATTGCCAGATCATCCTCATCATGATATCGCTAAAAAGCAAATGAGTGGTTTTGGCGGAATGGTTTCCTTTACATTTACTTCAGGAAGGAAAGAAGATGCAATTTCATTTTTAGAAAAATTAAAGGTGTTTACTTTAGCAGAATCTCTTGGTGGAGTTGAAAGTTTAGCCAATCATCCAGCATTAATGACACACGCATCAATTCCAGAAGATAAAAGACTTGAAGTTGGAATCACCGATGATTTAGTAAGATTAAGTACAGGAGTTGAAGACATTGATGATTTACTTGCCGATTTAGAACAAGCATTTAGATAAAATAAAAAAATCCCGATTCATTATCTAATCTGAATCGGGATTTTA
>CANCFZ010000260.1 GCA_947377425.1 Flavobacteriaceae bacterium | reverse complement strand
AATTATAAAGAAAATGAATTATTTTGGAAACAATATGATACTTTTATTGACAAAGGTTTTCATGCTTTTTACGATAAGTTTTTAAAAATGAATCAGCAAAAAGATGGTATGGAAAGCTATAGTAAGTTTGTGGATTTATTGGTGAATTATTATGACGGCAAAGCACTTTAATTATTTAGCCACAGATTTAATTGATTTACAAATAAGAAAAATGAGCGCTAATTCGCAAATTTTTAAATTTCAAAAATAATCTACGAATCTGAGGTAAAACTAAACTTCATCACTTGTAAAAGTTGTAAAACTTTTCTTTTTAAATGGTCTAATAATCAATCGTCCTTCGCGATCAAAACGGATGTAATTGTAAACCCAATTTAGAAAAACAACTGCTTTATTTTTGAATCCGATAAGTGAAAATAAATGCACAAACATCCACACAAACCAAGCAAAAACTCCACTGAAATGATAATGTGGCAAATCAACAACGGCTAAATTTCTACCGATTGTTGCCATTGAACCTTTATCATGATATTCAAAAGGTTTCATAGCTTTTTTGTTGATTAAATTTACAAAATTTTCACCTAATAATTTGCCTTGTTGCAAAGCAGGTTGAGCCATCATTGGATGTCCTTGTGGGTATTTATCACTTTCCATTAAAGCAATATCGCCAAGTGCAAATATATTGTCATAACCAACAACTTGATTGAATTGATTCACACGAATACGTTCAACTTTTTCAACTAAAGATTTAGCATCTAATCCACGAATGGCTGCTCCTTGAACTCCGGCTGTCCAGATAACTGTTGCGGTTTCAAAAGTTAAATCGGAATTTGTAGTGATTGTTTTTCCGTCGTAATTGGTTACACGAACGTTTTTCCAGATTTTAACGCCTAATTTATTTAGAAATTTTTCGGCATCAGCTGATGATTTTTCGGTCATTGTATTCAAAATTCTATCCCCACTTTGAATTAGATTGATTTCCATTTTGGCAATATCTAAATCGGGATAATCTTTTTGAAGTATGGCTTTTTTCATTTCGGCCAATGCTCCAGCAAGCTCTACTCCTGTTGGTCCTGCACCAACTAAAACAAAATTGATTAAAGTATTTCGTTCTGATTCGTCTTTAGTTAAAACGGCTTGTTCAAAATTTTCGAGAATCAAACTACGAATATTCAACGATTGTGGAATGGTTTTCATTGCCATTGAATTGCGTTCGATTTCTTTATTTCCAAAATAATTAGTTTTAGAACCTGTTGCTATTACAAGATAATCGTAATGTAAATCGCCAATTTCGGCAATTATTTTTTGGTTTACTGTGTCGATTTCTTTTACAGCAGTTAATCTGAAATAGAAATCTTTATATTCTTGAATTACTTTTCGGATTGGGTAGGCTATTGAACCCGCTTCTAATCCGCCAGTGGCTACTTGATATAAAAGTGGTTGAAAATTGTGGTAATTGTGTTTGTCTAATAAAACAACTTGTAGGCTTTTATTTCTGAGTTTTTTGGCTAATGCAATTCCTGCGAAGCCGCCACCAATGATAACAATACGTGGATTTGAAGATTGTGGAATGTTCATTTAAAAGTGCTAAAGTTGTATAAAACAAAGATACTAAGATTTTAGTGGTTTTGAAAAACTGATTTAGTAAAAAAGGTTTACTGTTTAGCCCCGATTACTTCACATTGTGTTTATTTTAATTGGAGTTCAGTGAACTTCGTTTGGAGAAGTTACCGTGTAACTCGGAAAGCGGGAAAATGGTTTTGTAAAATTCGAAAGTGATTCGCTCCTAATCCTTCGAAAAGCTCAGGATGATATTACAGGAATTATATTTTATTTGTATCTTGTAACAAAATCTAATAAAGGTTTACTAACGTAGATATGAGTGAGAGTTTGGAACAATCTTTTGTAAAACAACTTAAGGATAATCAGAATATTGTCCATAAAATTTGCCGTCTATATACTAGCGGTGAAGATGCGCATAAGGATTTGTTTCAAGAAATTACGATTCAGCTATGGAAAGCATTTCCGAAGTTTAGAGGTGAATCTAAATTTTCGACTTGGGCTTATCGAGTAGCATTGAATACTGCAATTACGTTGTATCGAAAGAGTACACGAAGTATTTCTACTGTAGAATTTGAAAGTAGAAGTTTTTTTATCAGTCAAGAAGATTATAATTCGGAAGAAGAAGAACAATTGAAGTTGATGTATCAAGCGGTTCATCAGTTGAATGATATTGAAAAAGCATTGATTTTTATGTATCTAGAAGATAAAGATTATACTGAAATTGCAGAAACTCTCGGTATTAGTGAAGTAAATGCACGAGTGAAAATGAATAGAATTAAAGGGAAATTAAAAAAAATATTAAATCCGTAAGAATATGATGGAAGAATTGGATTTATTAAAAAAAGACTGGAAGAAGAATGAAAGTTCTTTTGAGCAGGTTTCGGAAGTGGCTATTTATAAAATGATTCATCAAAAATCGTCTTCGATTGTGAAGTGGATTTTGATTATTAGTATTTTGGAAGTGCTTCTTTGGACAGGAATTAGTGTGTTTTATAACTCAGATGAATATTTGAAGAAAATGCACAGTGAATATTTGATTGGTTATTTTAAGTATATCACAGTGTTTAATTATGTTGTAATTGCGGTTTTTATTTATATGTTTTATCGAAATTATAAAGCAATATCTACAATAACTTCTACCAAACAATTGATGAGCGATATTATGAAAACCCGAAAAACGGTTCAATATTATGTTTGGTATAATTTAGGAATGATAGTAATAAGTATGATAATTGGATTTGTATTAGTTTTTACTGTTGATCCAAAAATGCAACAACTTACTGCAAAAAATAATGGTTTACTTTTTATGATTGTATTTTGTACAATTTGTATTTTAATAATCGTTGGACTATTTTGGTTATTCTATAGATTGATATATGGAATTTTACTCCGAAAATTATATAAAAATTACAACGAATTAAAGAAAATAGATTTATAAAAAAAGTCCCGAGATTATCGGGACTTTATCTTTTAATATTCCCACTTACGCAGGCGATTTAGTTTTTCT
>CANCFZ010000259.1 GCA_947377425.1 Flavobacteriaceae bacterium | reverse complement strand
ATTATTTAATCGAATTTGATTTGGATCAAACTTGAATTTTATGATTAATTTTGGTTCAATTGGCTTATCATCTATATCTTCACAAGAAAAGAAAGACATACTCGCTGCTAATATAATGAGTAGTAAAACTATTTTTTTCATACTTTTTGGGTTTTAGTTCTTTGTGATAATTTGTTAACGCAGAACTGTAAGATGAATTATAAAAAACCTTTTTCGATTCACAAATATAAGACGAATCTAATACGTTTTTGTTACATCTTCATCTATAACGAGAATATAGTCGGCTTTATTGTAATTTTCTTGCTCTAATTTTGTTAAATCTTTTTGTTCTACAGTCGAAATAGTCACAATTTGAATGTTGGGATTATAAACTTTTAGATACCAACTAATTCCTTCAAAATTATCAGAATGATAACTTCCGTTGTAATGGATGAAAACAGTATTTTCTTTTAGGTTTTTATTGATGAAATACGCCATTGTTGCGTCTTTACTGGCTTGCGCTTTGGGCATGTTTGGACTTGTATGTTCGCCCATCATCTTCATCATTTCTAAATAGCCAGGCAAATTGGCGTCATAAGGAATTGGTTGTGGCGCAATCCAAGATTTTTCTTCTATAGTCAATGTTTCTAATGCTTCAAACCCTTTTTTGGAAACTATTGAGGCAAATCTTCGAGGAATATTTGTGGCAATAAATGGATTTTTATTTTCTAGCGCAAAATCGATTAATGGTTTATAATCGGTTTTATAATTTGGCCAAAGTCGCGCTGTAGAATCTAATTTTTTTTGATTGATTTCTCCGTTTAAGTATTGATTTACTTGTTTTTGATTGTCGGCTTCGAGCATTTCGGCACCTTGAACAACAACTTTTTTTTGAGCAATATCTTTGGTTAATTCCAATTCTAACCAATGTGAAATAGCGTTGTTATGAAATTCACCAAACAAAACTACTTGTGTAGATTCGGCTGATTTTAAAAGTTTTTTATACGATACTTTCTTTCCGTTTTTATCAAATAGTTGATACGCTTTTTTATCTTGTGCTTCAATAACAATTGTAAAAAGTAGCAATATTGAAAGAAAAGTAGTTTTCATTGTGAAAATTTTTATAAAAATATAGATTTTAATCTGAGTTGAAAACTATTTAGATATTTTTGTTGAAAATTTTATAGATGTCAGTTTCTAAATTAGACGATGCTTTTCTAAATTATTTATGTCAATTTATTGATGTAAATGAGCAATCTATGCAAGATTTAATTGTAAAAGCAAGAGTAACTTTTCAAGTTCTACATCTGAAAAAAAACGAATTCTTTGTAAAAGAAAATGAAATTTGCCAACATTTTTGTTTTGTAGAAAGCGGAATTTTACAACATTCAATTGAAGTTTTAGACGAAGAAAAAACAACTTATTTAGCGTTAAGAAACTCTGTTACTTCTTCCTTAAGCAGTTTTTTATTTAGAAAACCATCCAGAAAAAACATTAAAGCTATTGCTGATTGCAAATTGTGGATTGTAGATTTGAAAACTTTCAAAGATTTAATTGAAAATAACAAAGCATTCCATCAGTTTTATTACAATGTTATTGAGAAACAAATTTGTTTGATTGATGATTATCGAATTGATTTGTTAACCTTAACTCCAGAAGAACGCTACAAAAAACTACTAGCAACCGATCCCAAATTATTGCAAGAAGTTCCGTTGCATTATTTGGCTTCATTTTTAGGTATTTCGTCGCGACACATGAGTCGTATTCGTAAAAACATCTTATAGAATCGCCACTGATTCACAGATTTTTTCTGTTTAAATTAATAAAGAAATCTGTGAATCTGTAGCTAACATAAAATAACGCCATTTGGCTACACATTAAAAAAATAGTTTGTGTAATTTTGGTAAATAGAAATTATCAAACTTTACAATTATGAAATACCATCAAATAGACCGTGATTTGTTTATTAAAAACAGAGCAAAATTCACGGCACAAATGAAACCTAATAGCGTTGCCGTTTTTAATTCAAATGATATTTACCCGGTTTCAGCCGATTCTACTTTGCCGTTTGCACAACACCGCGATATATTTTATTTATCTGGCGTTGATCAAGAAGAAAGTATTTTGTTGCTTTTTCCAGATGCACCTTATGAGCATTTGAAAGAAATTTTATTCCTGAAAGAAACCAACGAACACATCGCAATTTGGGAAGGCGAAAAACTTACTAAAGAAAGAGCGTATGAAGTTGCCGGAATTAAAAGTGTGATTTGGCTACAAGATTTCCATAAAACGTTGAAAGAAGTCATGGCTTACGCCGAAACGATTTACATCAATACCAACGAACATTATCGTGCGGTTGTTGAAACTGAAACTCGTGAAGCGCGTTTTATAAAATGGTGGAAAGAGAATTATCCTGGACATAAAGTAGAAAAATCGAATCCTATTTTGCAACGTTTGCGTTCGGTTAAGGAAAGTGAAGAGTTGGATTTGATTCAAGAAGCTTGTAATATTACCGAAAAAGGCTATCGCAGAATTCTAAATTTTGTGAAACCAAACGTAATGGAATATGAAATCGAAGCCGAATTTGCGCATGAATTTCTAAGAAATCGTTCCAAAGGTTTTGCTTACACGCCAATTATTGCTTCGGGAAATAATGCGAATGTATTGCATTATATTGAAAACAACCTACAATGTAAAGCAGGCGATTTGATTTTGCTTGACGTTGGTGCCGAATATGCCAATTATTCTAGTGATATGACGAGAATGGTTCCAGTTTCGGGACGTTTTAACGACAGACAAAAAGAAGTTTACAATGCAGTTTTACGTGTAAAAAATGAAGCTACAAAAATGTTGGTTCCAGGAACTTTGTGGAAACAATATCACGTAGAAGTTGGTAAAATAATGACTTCAGAGCTTTTAGGTTTGGGATTAATTGACAAAGCGGATGTTCAAAACGAAAATCCAGATTGGCCAGCTTATAAAAAATATTTCATGCACGGAACGTCGCACCACATGGGATTGGACACGCATGATTATGGATTATTACACGAACCAATGCTAGCCAATATGGTGTTTACTGTTGAACCAGGAAT
>CANCFZ010000258.1 GCA_947377425.1 Flavobacteriaceae bacterium | reverse complement strand
GAATCAACTTCATCAACTGAATTTGTTGAGGTGAAAGTTTTTGAGATAATTTGAATTGTAAGTTTTGTTTTAACATTTTTTATTGTTGCTAAGTAACTAAGTAACTGAGTAACTAAGTTTCTAAGTTTCTCTTTGTGATTTTAAATTAATAAAAATATTTTAAACCTTAGCGCCTCAAAACCTTAGCGCCTCAGAACCTTAAAATTAAAATTCTGCGTTTTGTGGTGTTCTTGGAAAAGGAATTACGTCTCTAATGTTTGTCATTCCTGTTACAAACAATACCAATCTTTCAAATCCTAATCCGAAACCTGAGTGAACTGCGCTACCGAATCTTCTAGTATCTAAATACCACCACAATTCTTCTTCGTCAATTCCTAGAGCTTTCATTTTTTCAACTAAAACGTCGTAACGTTCTTCTCTTTGAGAACCACCAACGATTTCTCCAATTCCAGGGAAAAGTATATCCATTGCACGAACCGTTTTTCCATCTTCATTCAAACGCATGTAAAATGCTTTAATGTTCGCTGGATAATCAAATAAGATTACCGGACATTTGAAGTGTTTTTCAACCAAATATCTTTCGTGTTCCGATTGTAAATCAGCACCCCATTCGTTGATGATGTAATTGAATTTTTTCTTATTATTTGGAGTACAATCTCTTAAAATATCAATAGCTTCGGTATAAGAAACACGTTTGAAATTGTTTTCTAACACGAAGTTTAGTTTCTCTAACAACGCCATTTCGCTTCTGTCTGCTTGTGGTTTTGATTTTTCTTCTTCCAACAAACGACTCTCTAAGAATTTTAAATCGTCAGGACATTTCTCCATCGTATATTTAATTACGTATTGGATAAAATCTTCTGCCAAATCCATATTGTCATTCAAATCGTTGAAAGCCACTTCAGGTTCAATCATCCAAAACTCAGCCAAGTGACGAGAAGTATTAGAATTCTCTGCACGGAAAGTTGGTCCGAACGTATAAATCTGACCCAAAGCCATAGCAAATGTTTCACCTTCCAATTGTCCAGAAACCGTTAAGTTGGTTTCTTTTCCGAAGAAATCTTCTTTATAGTTTACTTTTCCATCTTCAGTTCTTGGTGTGTTGTCGAATGGTAAAGCGGTAACTTTAAACATTTCTCCAGCACCTTCTGCATCCGAACCTGTGATGATTGGTGTGTTTACATACACAAATCCTTTTTCTTGAAAATAGTTGTGAACTGCATGAGCAAGCACCGAACGAACTCTCATAATAGCACCAAACATATTGGTTCGAGCACGCAAATGCGCGTTTTCACGAAGAAAATCTAAACTTGGTTTGTTTTTAGGTTGTATCGGAAATTTTTCGGCATCGCAATCACCAAGAATTTCTAGCTTAGTTACTTGTATTTCATATTTTTGTCCGGCACCTTGACTTTCAACCAAATTTCCAGTTACCGAAATAGCGGCACCTGTTGTAATTCTCTTTAAGGTTTCTTCAGCTGTGTTTTCAAAATCAACAACACATTGAATATTATTAATTGTCGAACCATCGTTCAACGCGATAAATTGATTATTTCTAAAAGTTCTAACCCAACCTTTTGCATTTACTTCATAATTCGCTTTAGAGCTGTTTAGTAAGTCTTTAACTTTTGTATGTTTCATTTGTCGTTTAAAATTTAGTACAAATATAATTTATTTTTATTTTTCGTCTTCTTCTTCAATTTCGTCTTCTTCTACTTGAGAGCGAAGAATTTTTAATGCTGGTTGATCAATAACATCGCCTTTTCCGCCCCATTTTTCTGTGGTTAAAACCAATGCTGGCAATACTAATAAATTAGCAAACATCGCAAAGGTTAAAGTTACGGATATTAATCCTCCTAAGGCAATTGTTCCGCTAAAACTTGATAATGTAAAAATGGCAAATCCAAATATTAATACAATTGAAGTGTAAAATGTGCTAACTCCAGTTTCATGCAAAGCGCTAACTACCGATTTTTTTATTTTACCATTGTTATGAATCAAATCATGTCGGTATTTTGCCATAAATTGAATGGCATTATCAACCGAAATTCCGAATGCAATACTAAACACCAAAATTGTAGATGGTTTTAATGGAATTCCGAAATAACCCATCAATCCAGATGTAATACAAAGTGGTAAAATATTAGTAACAACCGATGCAAAAATCATTTTCCAAGAACGGAACATGTACACCATTAATCCTGCGATTAAAAGTATAGCAAATATTAATGATTCGATAAGATTTCCAACCAAGTAAGTAGTTCCTTTTTGGAATACTAAAGCTTTTCCAGTAAGTTTTACTTCAAATCTATCGCTTGGAAAAATTTGATCAATTCGTTTGTGAAGTTTGGCTTCTACTTTTGCCATTTCTTTAGTTCCAATATCTTTCATGAAAGTAGTGATTCTGGCATATTGCCCTGTAGAATCAACATAACTTTTCATCAAGTTTTCTTTGGAATTTTTGGTAGCATTTTTAGCATAACCTAATATAAATGCTTGCTCTTGTGAAGTTGGCAATTCATAATATTCAGGATTTCCGTTGTAGTAGGCTTGTTTTGAATATTTAACCAAATTCACAATCGAAACAGGCTTAGAAAGTTCGGGCATACTATCAATAGTTTGTTGCAATTCATCCATTTTTCTGATGGTAGATGATTTCATAACACCTTTTTTCCTTTTGGTGTCAATCATGATTTCTAACGGTTGTACGCCATTAAATTCTTTTTCGAAGAATAAAATGTCTTTGAAAAATGAAGCGCTTTTTGGCATTTCACCAATCAAACTTCCGGAAACTTTCATTTGAGAAACTCCAATTATACTGAAAATTAAAAGCAAACCATAAATAATGTAAATTGCTTTTCGTTTATTTCGTACAATATTTTCAACCGAATTTAATATAGAAGAAAGGTAGTTTCTGGTTAAATGGTTCAAGTGTTTTTCTTTCGGAACTGCCATGAAGCTGTAAACGATGGGAACAACAACAAGTGTAAGCAAGTAAACCGTGATAACATTGATAGAAGTTACCAATCCGAATTCATATAGCAAATCATTTCCCGTAATCATGAACGTTGCAAA
>CANCFZ010000257.1 GCA_947377425.1 Flavobacteriaceae bacterium | reverse complement strand
AAATCACTATTGAACGACAAGTCAATGGAAGAATTTGTTCGTGAAAAAATCAAAGATTTAGGAACTTCTGCTTGTCCACCATACCATTTAGCTTTGGTAATTGGTGGAACTTCTGCTGAAGCAAATTTATCGGCAGTTAAAAAAGCATCTGCAGGCTATTTCGACCATCTTCCAACTACTGGAAACATGTCTGGTCAAGCTTTTCGCGATTTAGAATGGGAACAAAAAGTATTATTATATTGTCAAGAAAGCGCCATTGGAGCGCAATTTGGAGGAAAATATTTTGCGCATGATGTTCGTGTAATTCGTTTGCCACGTCATGCTGCTTCTTGTCCGGTTGGATTAGGAGTTTCGTGTTCTGCAGATAGAAATATTAAAGGAAAAATCACAAAAGATGGAATTTTCTTAGAACAACTAGAAGTTAATCCTCAGCAATTTTTACCAGCTGTTCCACCACATTTAGAAGCAGCAGTTGAGGTAGATTTGAATCGTCCAATGGCAGAAATTTTAGCTGAATTGTCTAAATATCCAATTAAAACCCGATTGAAATTAAATGGAACTTTAATTGTTGCTAGAGATATTGCGCATGCAAAAATCAAGGAACTTTTAGATACAGGAAAACCAATGCCAGATTATTTTAAAAACCATCCAATATATTACGCAGGACCAGCAAAAACTCCAGATGGAATGCCGTCGGGAAGTTTCGGGCCAACAACTGCTGGACGAATGGATGTTTACGTAGAGGAATTCCAAAAAGCTGGCGGAAGTATGATTATGCTTGCTAAAGGTAACCGAACTAAAGAAGTTATGGAAGCTTGTAAAACGTATGGTGGATTCTATTTAGGTTCGATTGGTGGACCAGCTGCTATTTTAGCTCAAGATAATATACTAAAAGTTGAGGTTGTAGATTTCGAAGAGTTAGGAATGGAAGCCGTGAGAAAAATTACAGTTAAAGATTTCCCTGCTTTTATTATTACTGATGATAAAGGAAATGATTTCTTTGCTAACTTATAATTAAAAGATTACCGCAAATTCACAAATTTTTATTCTAAGATAAATTTAGATAATTTGTGAATTCGCGGTTAACTATTTTACAAACACTCTTAATATGCCTTTTAAAGAAACATTTTCAGAATTTTATACCAAGGTTAAATCGAGTTTAGAGGATGGAATTTTTGCTAAACTAACAATGGCGAAAACCATTGGTAATACTCAATTAATGAATATTTATGTACGTCCAATAATTGAAGAGAACATTCTTAAACTAGAATTAAAATTCAAATTTCAACAAGAAGAACTTATCGAAATTTGCACAATCGATGAAGCATTTGATAGATTGCTTGAGTTTGTAAATAATCCGTTTTCATCAGTAATATTATTTACCACCGAATTTGATTTGACTTATAAATTGAATAAAAAGAAGGCGGTTTCTGTTACTGAACAAGTGCCAACTTTTGGAAATGCCAATGAAGTTTTGTTGGAGTATTTAATAAGTAATAAAATCTAAATGGCAATTTTAGATATAATTTTAGAAACTATTGTTCAAGCAGTTTTTGAAGCTTTTCCAAGATTTTTAGGAGTAATGATAAAATGGATTTTTTATTTAGGAAAAAAACAAATTAATGAAATAAAAAAAGAATCATGGAATACTAGAATTGGCATAGTAACTATTATAATTATCTTTATTCTAATCTATGTGATTTTTAAATAACCATTTCTGGAATTTCACCTTCAATAATCAATTCCGCTTCGGTTGATGCAACGATGTGTTCAACAGAAACTCCTGGAGCTCGTTCCAATAATTTAAAACCTTGTGGTGTGATTTCTAAAACAGCTAATTCTGTAACTACTTTTTTAACGCAACCAACACCAGTTAATGGTAAGCTACATTTTTTTAGAATTTTACTTTCTCCAGCTTTATTAACGTGCATCATTGCTACAATAATATTTTCGGCAGATGCAACTAAATCCATTGCGCCACCCATTCCTTTTACCATTTTTCCTGGGATTTTCCAGTTGGCTATATCTCCGTTTTCTGAAACTTCCATTGCGCCAAGAATGGTTAAATCTACTTTTTGAGAGCGAATCATTCCGAAACTAAAAGCCGAATCAAAGAAACTTGCGCCAGGTAAAGTAGTTATAGTTTGTTTTCCAGCGTTTATTATATCGGCATCTTCTTCGCCTTCAAACGGAAATGGTCCCATTCCGAGAACACCATTTTCAGATTGAAATTCGACTGAAATATCGGTGCGAACATAATTGGCAACCAAAGTTGGAATACCAATCCCTAAGTTTACATAATAGCCATCTTTTACTTCTTTCGCTATTCGTTTTGCTATATCGTTTTTGTCTAATGCCATGATTATGCTCTTTTACGAGTGGTTCGTTGCTCAATTCTTTTTTCAAATTTTTCACCTTGAAAGATTCTTTGAATTAATATCCCAGGAATATGAATTTCGTTTGGATTTAAGCTTCCTGCTGGAAGCAATTCTTCAACTTCAGCGATGTTTATTTTTGCAGCACCAGCCATAACAGCATTAAAATTTCTTGCGGTTCCTTTAAAAATTAGATTTCCAGCTTCGTCACCTTTCCAAGCTTTTACTATGGAGAAATCTGCTTTGTAGGCAAGTTCCATTATGTGCATTTTCCCGTTGAATTCGCGTGTTTCTTTTCCTTCTGCAACTTCAGTTCCAAATCCTGCGGGTGTGAAGAATGCTGGAATTCCGGCTTGTGCTGCACGACATTTTTCGGCTAAAGTTCCTTGTGGTGTAAGTTCAACATCTAGTTCACCTGAAAGCATTTGACGTTCAAATTCAGCATTTTCTCCAACGTAGGACGAAATCATTTTTTTGATTTGCTTTTGTTGTAATAATAATCCCAATCCAAAATCATCTACTCCAGCATTATTTGAAATGCAAGTTAAATTGGTTGTTTCCTTTTTTACTAATTCAGCAATCGAGTTTTCTGGAATTCCGCATAGTCCAAAACCACCTAACATTATTGTCATATTATCTTCAATTCCTTGAAGTGCGTCTTGAACTGAATTTACTTTTTTATTAATCATATCGAATCAATGATTTTT
>CANCFZ010000256.1 GCA_947377425.1 Flavobacteriaceae bacterium | reverse complement strand
GTTGTTGCATCGGCAATTGGGATTTCTGGACAAAATAAACTTTGGGTATTCAATTCCTTAAACCAACAAATTGGATTGTATGATTTGAACTCGAATATGTATCAAAATCTTGGAATGCCAATTAAAGATGGTGTAAGTTATTATCAAACGGATTTTAATTATTTCCAATGGATTGACAAACAAAACAACTGGAACACGTGTACTATTTATGGCAGAATTTTTTCGTGCGGAAAGGTAGAAACCACTTCCAAAATGCAACTTTTAAACGAAAATAAAGTATTGTTATCTAAAGATAATTTGCTTTTTATTAGAGACAAAAACGCCAACAAATTGTATGAAATTGAAATTGTTGAGAAATCGTTTAAGAATTTCTATTACAAAGACCAAATTTTATCTATTTTTACAAACAAAGGAATTACAAATTATAAAATTACAATACCATAATGCATATAGCGGTCGCAGGAAATATTGGCGCAGGAAAAACAACATTAACTCGCTTTTTAGCGAAACATTTTAAATGGGAACCTCATTTTGAAGATGTAGTAGACAACCCTTATTTGGATGATTTTTACCACCAAATGGAACGTTGGTCGTTCAACTTACAGATTTATTTCTTGAACAGTCGTTTCCGTCAAGTGTTGCAAATTCGTGAAAGCGGAAAAAAAATCATTCAAGATAGAACGATTTATGAAGATGCGCACATCTTTGCTCCCAACTTGCACGCTATGGGATTGATGACCAATCGTGATTTTGAAAACTACAAATCGCTTTTTGAATTGATGGAAAGTTTGGTAAAAGCACCAGACTTATTAATATACTTAAGAAGTTCCATTCCTAATTTAGTTGGACAAATTCACAAACGCGGACGTGATTATGAAAACACCATCTCTATTGACTATTTAAGCCGATTGAACGAACGTTATGAAGCTTGGATTACCACTTATGACAAAGGAAAATTATTAATTATTGATGTTGACAATATTGATTTTGTAAATAATCCAGAGGATTTAGGAATGATTATCAATAGAATTGATGCTGAAATAAATGGTTTGTTTTAGATGGATTTGAAGCGAATGGTTTAGTGTCTTTTGGTCTTCCTATTCCTACTGTCCGTTATACAAGGCAACACTTCCATTAGAATTATTAAATTAGTTCACCACTAACTTTGAAACATTACTTAAATCTTTTTAATGTTTTTATAAAAGCAGAATCCAATTCAACTGAATTTTTATCTTTTTTAAAACTCTTAATAAGAAGATTAATTAGTTTAAAAGAATTTTTATATCCTAGACTATATTTATGAACTTTATCTCCTTTGATATAAACTTCAAACTCAGGATATCCTTTATTGTTGTGTTCATTATTTCTGTAACCTAAAATTAATGTCTTCAATTTATTGTATGAAATTTCATTGACAATATAATTATGCGAATAAAAATATGTTTTTTCGCCGATAACATCCTGACTTACGTTGTATTGACTAACGCTATCTTTACTTATAATGAGTGTTGGTATGGGCTTATCGTTCGCTCCAACATGCCTGATACAAATATATTCTTTTTGTTTAGTTGTTGTTATGAACATAGTTAATACTATTAAAAACGTAATTAAATATTTCATATTCCTTTAGTTTAAAAAGATTTTACAGCATTTGAATGGAATTATTTTGTAAAGTAAACCAATAACACTCATTTGCAATCCGTGCCACAATCAACTTCAAAACAAATCTACCAAATAAAACACCACTTAATCACAATTTCATTCTAATTTCTGTAACAATTCAATCATTCTATTTACTAATATCTTAAATTTGACAGAGAAAATACATCCGATATGCTTGTTTACCTTCGATTATTGAGTGAGAGTTTCAGCTTTGCTATGAATGCCTTGCGAAACAACAAGTTGCGTACACTACTTTCGCTTCTTGGAGTAACTATTGGAATATTTTCTATTATTGCGGTTCTTGCCGCGGTCGATTCTTTGGATAAAAAAATCAAAAAAGATTTAAGTAGTTTGGATAAAAATACGATTTATTTATTCAAACATTCTTTTGGTCCATCGCAAGTGCCAAAATGGAAACGCGAGCAATTTCCAGAAGTGAAATATACTGAATATGAATATTTAAAAAGCGCTCTCCCAGAAGCTCAAGAGATGGGATACCAGCTTTTCGTGAAAAATGAAATTATAAAATACGACACAAAATCGGTGAGTAGCATAAATGTAGTTCCTGTTTCTCATGAGTTTATTGATATTCAAGGATTAGAATTTGCCGAAGGAAGGTTCTATAATGAAGCGGAAGCCAACTCTGGTGCCGCAGTTGCTGTGATAGGTGATGAATTAGCCAATAGCCTTTTTGAAAACGTAGATCCAATTGGTAAACAAGTGCGGTTGTATGGTCAACGTTTTACCGTAATTGGTGTTCTAAAAAAACAAGGTGCTGGAATGTTTGGTGATAGCAACGATACATCAGTTTTTATTCCTGTAAATTTCTTGAGAAGAATGTATGGTGATAACAACAATTCGATGACGCCAGTAATTATCATTAAACCTCAAAAAGGAATTGATATGGAAGCTTTTAAAGCAGAAATTACTCAAAAACTACGTTCTTTTCGTGGTGTAAAAACTGGTGAAATAGACAATTTCTTTATTAATGTACTTTCGGGTTTCACAGATATGCTCGACGGAATTATTAGTAGCATGAGATTCGGTGGGATTTTTATTGGTTTCTTTTCATTTTTAGTCGGAGGTTTTGGAGTTGCAAATATCATGTTTGTTTCGGTAAAAGAACGTACCAACTTAATCGGTATTCAAAAATCACTTGGAGCTAAAAATCGATTTATATTGTTTCAATTCTTATTTGAAGCTGTTATTTTGTGCAGTTTAGGTGGAATAATAGGATTGTTTATTGTTTGGATGCTAGCAATACTTTTAACAAATGTTTTAGATTTTGAATTTATATTAAGTTTTTGGAATATTCTTATTGGTTCTGGATTGTCTATAATAGTTGGTGTTTTATCTGGGATTTTGCCAGCCATTTCTGCTTCTAAATTAGATCCTGTGGAAGCTATTCGAAGTGGAATGTAAATTATAGGTACGAGGGT
>CANCFZ010000255.1 GCA_947377425.1 Flavobacteriaceae bacterium | reverse complement strand
AATGGTTTGGTCATTAATAACTCAATGGTGCCTTGTTTTTTTTCATCCGAAAAGCTACGCATGGTCACAGCTGGAATTAAAAAGATTAATATCCAAGGTGCCACAGTAAAAAATGGAGATAAATCTGCAAATCCGCTGTTTAATATATTGTATTCTCCTTCAAAAACCCAAAGGAATAATCCGTTGAGTAATAAGAAAATTGCAATTACTAAATACCCAATTGGCGAACCAAAAAAGGATTTTATTTCTCTTAATAGTATTGATTTCATATTTAATTTGCCACGAAGGCGCTAAGTCACTAAGTTTTTTTGTCTATTGTCTTTGATCTATATTCTATTTTCTTTTGTCTTATTTTAAAGAAACTAATTTGTCTACACTCCAGACTTCTGGTTTATCATTGAATAATTTCTTGGTGAACGTCCAAACTTCATCAAACAATGCTGACTTTCTATAATTTTCTAAATCATCTTCAGTTTCCCAATAACTGTAAGTAAAGAAAATACATTTGTTGTTTTTATCTTGATACAATTCAAGAAAACGATTTCCTGCTGCGTTTCGTATGTGGGATTTCATTTCTTCAAAATTCTCCAAAAATGCTGGAATATTTTCTTCATGAAACGATAATTTTACTATTCTGACAAGCATAATTTAATTATTAAAATTTATCATAACAAAATCTCTATATCTTAGTCCTAGTAACGAAGATGCAGAACCTGTTTTGGGATTACTTTTATAAATTCCAATTTCAAGAAAACCTGCTTCATTGAAAATTGCTAAATGTCTTCCTGCTATTGTTGTAGATTGTTTGTCAGTAGCTTCAATTTCTGAATATTTAGCAAAAATAGTCTTTACTTTTCGGCTTTTAAAAGTGACTTCATACGGTCTGCCTTTAGCAACTTCTAAAAATATTTTTTTAGAAATATTAGTTACTGCATTTCCAAAATGATCAATGTAAACTACATAACCTTTAATTGAATCAGAAGTAATTACAGGTTGTAATTCGGTTACATCTTTTAATTGTTTAATTTCTTTACCAATAACATTTAGAGAACCACCTTTGGCGATATGAACAGCAACGGTTACAAAAACATCCATATCGGTAGCTTCAGGCAATAATCTGTCGTGAATGTTGATGACTACAATTTTTTGGGGCTTAATTTTTTGAATCAACATGCTCAATATTCCGTTATCGGCTGCAATAAAGAAATGATCATTCCATTCAATTACAATATGCTGATTATTGTCTTTTAATTCGATATCAATCCCAATTATATGAACGGTTCCTTTTGGAAAGTTATTATACGCAGCATCAATTATATAACTAGCTTCACTTATATTAAAAGAATCGATAGTGTGTGAAATGTCAACTATAATTGTTTCTTTGTTTTGTGATAGAATTTTCCCTTTCAAAGCACCAACAAAGTGGTCTTTTAGTCCGTAATCGGTAGTAAGGGTAATTATTGACATAAAATTGTTTATAACTAAATGAGAAACGTATTGCTGTATTTCTTAAATTTGAATTGATTGCAAAGCTACTAATTATTAGTAAAATATTTAATTAAAAAACTCATCCATTTGAACGAACGTATCATTGAATTACACGACATCGCTCCGAAAGAATTTTGGGGTGCACAAGATACTCATCTTGAAACGATTAAAAAGTACTATCCTAAGTTAAAAATTGTTGCTCGTGGCACAACACTAAAGGCATTTGGCGAAAAAGCAGAATTAGATGAGTTCGAAAATCGATTCAATCGGTTAATGCTTCATTTTACTCGTTATAATAATATTGATTCCAATGTTATCGAACGTGTAATTCATAGCAATTCTCAAGAAGAACAGCGCATGCCAGACCATGACAAAATTTTAGTTCATGGAATTGGAGGAAAATTGATTAAAGCCATGACGCCAAACCAACATAAATTGGTAGAATCGGTTTTTAAAAACGATATGGTTTTTGCCGTTGGTCCAGCTGGAACTGGTAAAACTTACACTGGTGTTGCATTGGCTGTAAAAGCATTGAAAGAAAAGCAAGTCAAGCGAATTGTATTGACACGTCCTGCCGTTGAAGCTGGCGAAAACTTAGGTTTTCTTCCTGGTGATATGAAAGAAAAATTGGATCCGTATATGCAACCATTATATGATGCTTTGCGAGATATGTTGCCACCGCAAACTCTTGAGGATTATATTTTGAAAGGAATTATTCAAATTGCACCTTTAGCATTTATGCGTGGTCGAACCTTGGATAATGCTTTTGTAATTCTGGATGAAGCTCAAAATACAACCCATTCACAAATGAAAATGTTTTTGACTCGTATGGGAAAAAACGCGAAATTCATAATTACAGGCGATCCGGGTCAAGTAGATTTGCCAAGAAGAACAATTTCGGGATTGAAAGAAGCTATTTTGGTTTTGAAAGATATAGAAGGAATCGGAATTATCTATCTTGATGATAAAGATATTGTAAGACATCGATTGGTTAAAAAAGTAATTGATGCTTATAAACAGATTGAAAATAATGATTAATACGATATTAATTTTAGATATTAAATAGTAAATTTGAAGCGAAAAGTATGGGCGGTTTCCTAACTTTTCGCTTTGAATTTTTAAATTGAATTAATGAAAGAATACTTTAAATACGCCAACGGTTTCGTAAACATAAACGACGAAAATTTATTTTTAACGAATTCAGGAAACTGGTCAGAAACTCACGAATTACTTGAGAAATCACCAAAATCAATTAAACAAAATAATTTTAAAGGATTTAAAATCTATATTTTTCTTTTTGTAGTTGTTTGTTTAGTTGTATTGATAGTTTCCAAATCTAAATCAGGTTCGATCCCTTTTGGGATTATTCTGTTGGGACTCGGAGCATTTGCTTACCTGAAACGTGAAACAGGAAAACGGTATAAAATTCCAATAGCTAAAATCAGAAGTATTGAAATTATAGAAAACTCAGCAAAAATTATCTTTTTAAATGAAATTAATACAGAAGATTTAGAAGCGATAAAAGTCGTTGAAATCAAAGGTTTGGGTATTTTAGAAGATTTGAAACATCAAATAAAAGACAATTTAGTTCCATAAAATCAACTTAAATTTGGTTGTTTT
>CANCFZ010000254.1 GCA_947377425.1 Flavobacteriaceae bacterium | reverse complement strand
GAATTTCACTTTTTGGTTTGTAAAATTTAATGTTCAAAACAAATGAATTAAAAAGTAAATATAAAAAATTTGACAATACTACTAAGATAAAACTTACCGAATTGAATGTTAAATTAAAATATCACTTTCTAAATCTGATTTTTCAATTTTAAAGTCAAATCCGAGTTTGTCAACCAGTTCAATAACCAATTTTTTATACCAGTTTTCTGATTTTGAATGAATGTAAATCTTTTCAATTAATTGATTTATATCGACATCAATTTTTAATCCGTCGTTAATTTTGATTTCTTGTTCAGATAAATCTGCTAGAATCCGAACTTCGCGTTCATATTGAAAGCTTTTTCGTTTAAACAAGAATGGAAAGAACATATCGTCAAATGGAATATATTCTTTTTTATAATCGATATAATTGACTTCGCCAATATATTGTTTAAAGTCTTTTTCAACTTCCAATGCTTTTTGCAATCTTCCAATAGTAGATTGAATTGCCAAACCTTCACTGTTTTGGGTGAAAATTTGCCACATTGCAAACGATTCATATTCGTTTATGTGCCAACTACTTACTACAACTTTTTCACGATGTGATTTATAATAACTTAAAAATTCGGGATTATTTGCTGCTAATTTTTTTATTTCTTCATAAGTTGGTTCGCTAAAAGTTCCTTCATATTGATCTTCAAATTTATCGGAACGTGACATGAAGAGTTTTCTTGAAATCAGTAAATCCAGAAATTTCGACAAATCCAAATATTTCCAAACAATCGTATCTGGATTTTCTGGAAGCGTGATATTTGGATTATTGGTATACATTTATTCGAAACTTTGCATCATTACCAATTTAGAATAATTGCCATTCAAAGCTAATAGCTCTTCGTGAGTTCCTTGCTCCACAATTTGACCTTTATTCATAACCACAATTTTATCTGCTTTTTGAATGGTTGAAAGTCGGTGCGCAATTACAATAGAAGTTCTGTTCTGCATCATATTTTCCAAAGCAACTTGAACAAATTTTTCACTTTCTGTATCTAATGCCGATGTCGCTTCGTCTAAAATCATGATTGGAGGATTTTTCAAAACAGCTCTAGCAATATTCAAACGTTGTTTTTGACCACCCGAAAGTTTGTTTCCAGCATCGCCGATATTTGTATTAATTCCGTTAGGTAAATCTTTTACGAATTCATAGGCGTTGGCGACTTTCAATGCTTCAATAATTTCTTCATCACTAGCATCTTGTTTCCCAATAAGAATATTGTTTTTTATAGTATCATTAAAAAGAATAGAATCTTGAGTTACCAATCCTAGCATGTGTCGCAAAGAATTCATAGTCATATCTTTGATGTCAGTTCCATCAATTTTTATACTTCCTTCTTGAACATCATAAAAACGAGTCAATAAGTTCGCGATGGTGCTTTTTCCGCTTCCTGATTGTCCAACTAATGCAACAGTTTTCCCTTTCGGAACTTCTAATGAGAAATTCTTTAGAACATTTTCATCTTCATATCTAAAGTTGATGTTTTCTATCGTGATATTTTTTTCAAATGATTCTTTTACAATTGCATTAGGTTTGTCGGTGATTTCATTTTCAACTTCCAATACTTCAAAAACACGTTGTGCTGCTGCCATACCACTTTTTACGGCATAACTTGCTTTTGAAATTGCTTTTGCTGGTGTTAGAATGTTGTAGGCTAATCCCATGTATGCAAGAAATTTAGCTCCATCTAACAGAGGCTCACCATTAGCTAATTTCTCGACTAACACCATATTTCCGCCATACCAAAGAAGAACAGCAATGACAACAATTCCCATAAATTCACTCATTGGAGATGCCAAATTGTTTTTTCTTCCAATACTGTTGGAAAGTTTTAATAATCTTAATACGGATTCGTTGAATTTATCTTTAAAACTGTTTTCGGCGTTGTAACTTTTTACAACTTTCATTCCTGAAAGAGATTCTTCAACAATAGAAATTAAATAGCCATTTTCATACTGAATTCGTTCTGACTTTGATTTAAGTGATTTGCCGATTTTTGAAATTACATATCCAGAAACTGGAATAAATAGGAATACAAAAAGAGTAAGTTTCACACTTATTGCAAACATTGCTATAATTGTAAAAACAATAGTCATTGGCTCTTTTACGATTAATTCAAGTATTGAGAAAAATGAGTTTTGTACTTCATTTACATCACCCAACATTCTGGCCATGATGTCACCTTTTCTTTTCTCGGAATAATAAGAAACAGGAAGGTCAATTATTTTAGTAAACATACTATTTCTTAAATCTTTTAAAACACCATTTTTTAGGTGCATTAAATGATTTGAAGCTAAATAATTGAATAAATTTTTAAATAAGAAAGTTGAAATTACCAAAGCAACTACTAAAATTAAAGCAAATTGAGGTCCGCTTTTTTCAGTCAGTTGTGTAATGTAATAATATAAGTAATCGTTTCCATATCGTGTAATATCTAAAAAACCTTTGTATACAGGTTCTTTTGTAATTCTTTCTGCATTATTAAAAAGTACTTTCATCATAGGTATTAATGAGATGAATGAAAGCGTACTAAACAAAGCATACAAAATATTATAAATCACGTTCCAAATAACATGAAATTTATAAGGTTTTACAAAAGGAAATATTTTTTTTAAATTATCGTCCATTAGTTCAACTGCATTGCAGTAATTATGTTTTTAATTTTTTGGTCTAATTGTTTTTCAACTTCTTCTGCATTTTCAACTTTGTCTAAAGTTGCGTTTACACTAAAGTAGAATTTAATTTTTGGTTCTGTTCCGCTTGGTCTTGCACAAATTTTCGAACCATCTTCTAAATAATAAATTAATACGTTTGATTTAGGAACTGAAATTGGTTCTATTTCATTGGTGAACATATTTTTTGAAGTCGAATTGTCATAATCCTCAATGCAAACTACACGTTGACCATCAATTTCCGCAACTGGATTTTCTCGCAAATCAATCATCATTTGGTTGATTTCTTGTAATCCTGAAATCCCTTTTTTGGTTAATGAAATTAGATGTTCTTTGTAAAAACCAAAGTCAACATATAAATTTAATAATTCTTTATACAAAGTACTTCCTGCAGCTTTTGCTTGAGC
>CANCFZ010000253.1 GCA_947377425.1 Flavobacteriaceae bacterium | reverse complement strand
CTGGTTGTTTCTTGGTGGACCAACATCCGATTTGAAAAAAGTTTTACGGCCGATTTGTGTATTTTGCTAAAAGCCTCTGGTTGTATTGCAGTTTCTGGCGGATTGGAAGTAGCTTCTGATAGACTTTTGGAATTGATAAAGAAAGGTGTAACGGTTGAACAGGTAGCACAAGTAACTAGAAATTTTACCGAAAGTGGTATTATGGTGCACGCTTATTTGATGTATGGTTATCCAACGCAAACAGTTCAAGAAACGATCGATAGTTTGGAAATGGTACGTCAATTATTTGAATTAGGCATTTTGCAATCAGGTTTTTGGCATCAATTTGCAATGACGGCACATTCGCCAGTAGGAATGTTTCCTGATGAATTTGGGGTAATTCCAGAGCAAAACGAAATCACTTTTGCCAATAACTACATCAATTTTAAAGACAAAACCGGAATCAATCACGATAAATTCAGTTTTGGATTAAAAAAATCGTTGTTCAATTATATGCACGGAATTTGTTTTGAGTATGACTTACAAGATTGGTTTGATTTTAAAATTCCGAACACCAAAATTCCTTCCGATTATATTGTTTCTTGTTTGGAAAAAGAAACAGATTTCAATATAAAACCATCTGCCAAAATTGTTTGGATAGGAGGAAAGCCAATTTCAGAAACCTTCACAAAATCCAAAAAAGGAAATTCTTGGGAAATGATGAAATTAACTTTTCATGATAAAACAGAAACCTTTGAAATCACGTTAGATAAAGACAAAGCGCAATGGTTAGTCAATAGTTTAGAAACCATTTCTGTTTTTAATGATTGTAAAGTAACGTTCACTCAATTAAAATCTGATTTTGAAACCAATTTTGAAGATTTTGAACTGTTTTGGTATTCTAAACCGATTAATACGTTGCGTGACTTCGGATTGTTGATTCTATAAAGCAAAAACCCTGTCAGAGTTCAAAACTCTGACAGGGTTGCAATTAATTAACTACCAATTTTATTCTTTAACTATTTTCTCCACTTTACTTCCGTTTTCGGTATTAATTTTCACGAAATAAATTCCGTTTTGTTTTTCGGAAATATCCAATTTTGAAGTAGTGCTATTTTCTATTGAGGTTTCTAAAATTCTTCCTTGAACATCATACAATTCTATAGATTTAATGTTACTATTACAATTGATAGTGACAAATGAATTCGTCGGATTTGGATAAATCGAAATACTTGAATCCAATTGGTGAATCGAATTGCTCAAATTTTGATAAGTAGTTTGTGCCGCATTTGTTTCAATTGGAGCATTGTAATCAAAATAGATTTTAGCCGATTTAGTCACAACATCACCATTAACTAAATTTGATAGCGATTTTATTTTGAAAAGCACATCACCATGACCACCAACTGGCGGATTTCCATCGGCTGCAGCCAGATTGATATTTTTGAAAATAAACTCTACAACATTTCCAGTAATTCTTGTATAAACTGGATGTGAATTGTCTAGTAGTTGAATCGAATTAATATCATATTTTGCAGTATCAATAACATCTTTTACCACCACATTTTCGGCATAATAATTTCCCGTATTTTCAAAAGTTATTCCGTAGTGAAGGTACTTTCCAATTTCAGAAGTTGGTAAATTGTCGCCTTCAAGACAAGTAATTTCATTAGGATCATAGGAGCCAATAACCATTTGTGTAAAAGTAATTTGGTTATCTGCTTGATTTTCATCAGTAATTATCGGATTTATGGTTGCATTAAAATTTAACAATGTACCAATATTTACTGGAGGCGTTTCTGTTGGGGAATTCACATTTAAGGTTACATAAAAACTTCTAGTTTCAAAGGGTACTAAGTTGGTGTAATTCCAAACCAATTGTCCTGTGTTTTGAGAACTTGGAGCTACAGTTGCCGAAACATAATCTAAAAGAGCATCATTATAATTAAAATCTAAACTTCCAGAAACCATTGTATTTCCTTTGTTTTTATATACAATTTTATAGGTTGCATCAAATCCTGGTCGAGCCACATTAATGGGCTCAATTACGATTTCAATATCTTGATGGTTTCCATTTGAAGTAATACAAAAATCTTGTGTTTGTGTTAAAAAATTGGTTTCAGGAAAAGATACAGTTGCGTTTGCTGGACTAATAGTAAAATAATTTGCGTTTTCAAAAACAGGAGTAACCGATTGGTCAGCAAAAGTTGTGTAGAAAACATACAAACCATTATTGTTAGAGAAAGTAGCGTTGTTTATTCCCCATTGTGTCATCTCTACCTTAACTTTTGGAAGTATAGGGTCATTCGCATCGCAACCATTGTTGTTTCCGTCAAATATAATATGACCTGTTATAGTATTGTAAACACCACCTGGAGTAAAAGAACAATAAGTGTTTAATACTACATTGGTATTTAAACTTTGCGTCAAAATTTGTTGTACATAAGATAGTTCATCATTGTCTGCACATACAAAAGCTAAACTCGGAGTGTCAACCCAATAACTATAAAAATTTATATTTGGATTACCATTTTTAATATTGACAGAAGTCAAGTTAGGATTGTACCCGCATCCAAGATTATTAAAATTAGGTGCACCAGAAAAATCTAAAGTTGTAAATAAATTATGTTCACTTAATGCTGTTTGTAGATTGGTTAGCCCTGAAAAATTTACTGATGTAAGTAGGTTTTCATGACAATCAAGATAAATCAAATTTACTAATCCGGTCAAGTTTAAACTTGATAGTTGATTATTATACACCGCGAGTGTGTGTAAATGACTTAAGCCTGTTAAATCCAAACTGGTTAACTGATTGAAATCTAAATATGCCATTGTTAAGTTCGGTGCACTTCCTAAAATGATTGAGGGAATACTATTGCTAGAGGCATATAAGGTAACTAAATTCATTAATCCAGTAAGGTCTAATGATGTTAACTGATTAGAAGAACAATTTAAATAACTTAAATTTGATAATCCAGAAACATTTATGGCTGCTACTTGGTTCAATGCAAAAGTAAAATAACTCAAATGGGTTAATCCATTTACATTTATGGATGTAAAATGATTGCCACTACAATCTAAGTATTCTAATAAAGGCAATACACTTGCATTTAAAGTAACAATACTGTTTCCTGCACAATCTA
>CANCFZ010000252.1 GCA_947377425.1 Flavobacteriaceae bacterium | reverse complement strand
ACAAAATATCGTGGACAATTTGAAGAAAGAATGAAAGCGGTAATGAATGAGTTAGAAAAAAATGACGATATCATTCTGTTTATTGATGAAATTCATACAATTGTTGGTGCTGGTGGAGCTACAGGTTCCTTAGATGCTTCTAATATGTTTAAACCTGCATTAGCAAGAGGCGAAATACAATGTATTGGAGCTACTACACTTGATGAATACAGACAATATATTGAAAAAGATGGTGCTTTAGAAAGACGTTTCCAAAAAGTAATTGTAGAACCAACTTCGGTTGCAGAAACGATTACTATTTTGAATAACATCAAAAATAAATATGAAGATCATCACAATGTAATCTATTCGCAAGAAGCGATCGATGCTTGTGTAAAATTGACTGACCGATATATGTCTGAACGTTTTTTGCCAGACAAAGCTATTGATGCACTTGACGAAGCTGGCTCAAGAGTTCACATAACAAACATTGATGTTCCAAAGCAAATTTTAGATTTAGAACGTCAATTGGAAGAAGTTCGTGAGCTTAAAAATACGGTTGTAAAAAGACAGAAATATGAAGAAGCAGCCAAACTTCGGGATGACGAAAAGAAATTAGAAAAAGACCTTGCTATTGCTCAAGAACAATGGGAGGAAGATTCTAAAAATAATCGTATTGAGGTTACAGAAGACAACGTTGCTGATGTAGTATCGATGATGACAGGAATTCCTGTAAATAGAATTGCTCAAACAGAAAGTAATAAATTAGCTAATCTACCTGAATTACTTGAAGGAAAAGTAATTGGCCAAAAAGAAGCTGTGATGAAAATTGCTCGTTCAATTCAAAGAAATCGTGCTGGATTGAAAGATCCAAACCGTCCAATTGGTTCGTTTATTTTCTTGGGACAAACCGGTGTTGGTAAAACACAATTGGCAAAAGTTTTGGCTAAAGAATTATTTGATTCTGAAGACGCTTTGATTCGTATTGATATGAGTGAATATATGGAAAAATTTGCTATTTCTCGTCTAATTGGTGCGCCTCCAGGATATGTTGGTTATGAAGAAGGCGGACAATTAACTGAAAAAGTAAGAAGAAAACCCTATTGTGTGGTGCTTTTAGATGAAATTGAAAAAGCACATCCAGATGTTTTCAATATGATGTTACAAGTTTTGGATGATGGTTATCTAACTGATAGTTTAGGTAGGAAAATTGATTTCAAAAATACAATTATCATAATGACTTCTAATGTTGGAGCACGTCAATTGAAAGATTTTGGACAAGGTGTAGGATTTGGAACTGCTGCCAAAGTAGCTCAAGCTGATGATAACTCGAAAAGTATTATTGAAAATGCTTTAAAGAAAACATTTGCGCCAGAATTCTTAAACAGAATTGATGATGTTATTGTTTTCAACGCATTAGAAAAACATGATATTGATAAAATTATTGAAATCGAACTTAAAAAACTTTATGCTCGTGTAGCTGATTTAGGATATACATTAAATTTATCTGATAAAGCAAAAGCTTATATTGCCGAAAAAGGATTTGATAAACAATTTGGTGCTCGTCCATTAAAAAGAGCTATTCAAAAATATGTTGAAGACACTCTTGCAGAAGAAATCATCACGTCAAAAATTGGAGCTGGAGATGAAATTTTTATGGATATTGAAGATGGCGCAACTGAATTGAATGTAAAAGTTCAAAAAGCAGGTGAACCAACGAGTTAATAATTAAATAAATTATTTTAAACCATTAAGATGTTAAGAAAATTAAGTTTACGTTACTTAATAAAACTTAACATCTTAATGGTTTTAATTTTAAAATAATTCAAAAAAATGCCACAAAACAAAATAATATTAGGCTCAGAAGAATGGTGTTCATTCCCTGAACTTGGAATTCCAGCTATAAAAGCTCGTGTAGATTCAGGAGCTAAAACTTCTGCTTTACACGCTATTAATATTGCTCCTTTTCTAAAAGAAGGAATCAATTGGGTAAAATTTGATATTAATCCAATTCAAAATAATCTTAAAACCGTAATTCATTGTGAAGCGCTTTTAATAGACAAAAGAGTTGTAAAAAGCTCCAGCGGATTTAGAGAACAACGCTATGTAATTCAATCAAATATCAACATTGGAAGTGATATTTGGGCAATAGAAATGACTTTAACAAATCGAGATTCAATGGGTTTTCGAATGTTGTTAGGGCGTGAAGCAATGAGTGGTAGAATTTTAGTTGATCCTGAACAAAAATATCTTTTAGGTCAAACATCTACTGAAAATCTTAAAGATTTATACGCTAACGCAATTCCTAATAAATCGGGTTTACGAATTGGACTTTTGGCAAGTAATCCAGAATTATACAGTAACAGACGTATAATGGAAGCTGGCGAAATGCGTGGTCACGAAATGCACTTTCTAAACATCAAAGAATGTTACATGAAATTAGACGCCGATAAACCCGAAATTCATTATCGTGGTGGTAAAGTATTGGATAATTTTGATGCTGTAATTCCGAGAATTCGTCCAAGTATTACATTTTATGGTTGTGCTTTGACTCGACAATTTGAAGCCATGAAAGTATATTGTTTGAATTCGGCAGCTGCTATAACTCAATCTCGAGATAAATTATTTTCTCTTCAATTATTACTTCGAAATGGTGTTGATATTCCAACAACAGGATTTGCTAATTCACCTTTAGATACTGATGATTTGATTAAAATGGTGGGTGGTTCTCCGTTAATAGTAAAATTATTAGAAGGAACTCAAGGAAAAGGTGTCGTTTTGGCAGAAACCAAAAAAGCCGCTGAATCAGTAATTAACGCGTTCAAAAGTCTTAATGCCAATATTTTAGTTCAAGAATTTATTAAAGAAGCCAACGGAAAAGATTTACGACTATTTGTTGTTGACGGAAAAGTCGTTGCCTCAATTCAACGTGAAGCTGCACCGGGCGAATTCCGTGCAAACATTCATATGGGCGGAACGGCATCTATTGTAAAACCAACCGTTGATGAAAAACGAATTGCAATCAAAGCCGCAAAAGCAATGGATTTAAGAGTTGCAGGTGTTGATATTATTCGTTCGGCAAAAGGACCACTTTTGTTAGAAGTAAATTCATCACCAGGCTTAGAAGGAATTGAAGGTGCAACTAACAAAGA
>CANCFZ010000251.1 GCA_947377425.1 Flavobacteriaceae bacterium | reverse complement strand
TTTCTTTTTTTCTTCACTAAAATTAATTTTAAAATAAATTATATTATGGCTTATTTATTTACGTCAGAATCAGTGAGTGAAGGACACCCAGACAAAGTAGCTGATCAAATTTCAGACGCATTAATTGACAACTTTTTAGCATTCGATCCAGAATCAAAAGTAGCTTGTGAAACATTAGTTACTACTGGACAAGTTATTCTTGCAGGAGAAGTAAAATCAAACACTTATTTAGATGTTCAAACTATTGCAAGAGATGTAATCAAAAAAATTGGTTATACTAAAAGTGAGTATATGTTTGAAGCAAATTCTTGTGGTGTTTTATCTGCTATTCATGAACAATCTGCCGATATTAATCAAGGAGTTGATAGAGCTAGCAAAGAAGAACAAGGCGCTGGTGACCAAGGAATGATGTTTGGTTATGCAACTAATGAAACTGAAAACTATATGCCTTTGGCTTTAGATTTATCTCATGCTTTATTAATTGAATTGGCTAATTTAAGAAGAGAAAATTCTGAAATTACCTATTTACGTCCAGATGCTAAATCACAAGTAACTTTAGAATATTCTGACGATAATAAACCACAACGAATTGATGCTATTGTAATTTCTACACAACACGATGATTTTGCTCCAGAAGCTGAAATGTTGGCAAAAATTAAAAGTGATTTAATTTCAATTTTGATTCCTAGAATTAAAGCAAAATATCCGCAATACGCTCACTTCTTTAATGATGACATTACGTATCACATTAATCCGACTGGGAAATTTGTAATTGGTGGACCACACGGAGATACAGGACTAACAGGAAGAAAAATTATTGTTGACACTTATGGTGGAAAAGGAGCTCACGGTGGTGGTGCTTTTTCTGGAAAAGATCCAAGTAAAGTAGATAGAAGTGCTGCTTATGCTACACGTCATATTGCTAAAAACTTAGTTGCTGCAGGATTGTGTGATGAAGTTTTAGTTCAAGTTTCTTATGCTATTGGAGTTGCAAAACCAACTTCTATTAATGTGGTTACTTATGGAACTTCAAAAGTTAATTTAACAGATGGAGAAATCAGTAAAAAAGTAGAAGCTATTTTTGATATGCGTCCTTATTTTATTGAGCAACGTTTGAAATTGAGAAATCCAATTTATAGCGAAACTGCTGCTTATGGACATATGGGAAGAAAATCAGAAACAGTTACCAAAACGTTTAAAAATCCAAACGGAGAAGTAAAAACCTTAACTGTTGAGTTGTTTACTTGGGAGAAACTAGACTTTGTAGATAAAGTAAAAAGTGCTTTCAATTTGTAAAAAACAAAAGCTTTGAAATAAAAAACCTGACTAGTGATAGTCAGGTTTTTTATTTTCTATAAGTTATATTTCAAACTAAAAATAATGTATCTCGGTTGCACAATATATTGAGAACTTGAAATAGTAAATTGATTAAAACTATTATCATTCAAGGAAGTTGTGTTCAAAAGATTTGTAGCTGATATTTTATATTCAAACTTACTATCTTTTTTCTGATATCCTAAACTTGCATTCAAGAATTGATAATGATTATCAACAGTATTGTCTTTTTTGAAATAATGATAATATTGGTAATCTGTTACAAAAGCAAATCCGTTTAAAAAGTAATAATCTAAACTTATGGATGGTGTATTGGTAAAATATCTTGAATGATTATAATCATTAATTGTTGTAGCATATCCAATTTCTATATTTGGCATTTTTTTGAACATCGTTGATGCTTTGGCAGAATAGGATTGGGTAAAACTTTCAACAGAAGACCAATTCCCACCATTAATTATATTGTAAAACTTAGACCAATTTACATTAACACTAGCTGATGCTTTATAGTTTTTCAAAAACGACCTGCCATAACTCCCCATTCCAGTTGCCGTTTGATCTGGAAAATTGTAACTATTCACAGGTGATGTAATTTGATTAGGTCCACTAAAAGTGGCATTTGTTTTAACCGCATCTACAGTTCTAGTATAAGAAGCGTTTGCAAAAATATTTTCAAAATTGAACATATTGTATTTAAAATATCGTAGAGAATGAACTTGATTAGTAGCGTTTTCTAAATTTCTATTTCCTCTAAACAAACTGCTGTACCCATTTAAAATATAACCCTGAACCAACTGTGAAATATCCGTAAAAACATTATTCAAAGAAAAATTATACGTTAATGTTTCTGCCTTTTTAATTTGATATAACATGAATAAATCGGGTAAGAATTTATTAAAACTTTTAGTTACATCGGTTCCCGCTTGTTGGTTCTTCATGCTATACAAATGTTCGCTAAAACCCGGTGTAATAGTTACTTTTCCTAATAGCATTTTGTAATGCAATCCTACAAAAGCATCATTAAAATTATAGGCAACTTGATTGTTATTTGTTGGGTCATTTAAATCATTTCTTGTTCCATTATCCAACATTTGGAAAATATAAGAGTTGAAATTTTGATAAGAATAGGTATTTCCTAAAGTGACATTAAAATTAGTTTTTGGAGTAACCATATAATAATAATCTAATTTAGAATCTAATTTATTGGTTTTTACAAAACGCGATTGATTCAAATCGGTTCGAGCTTGTGTTATGTCATAACCTAAAACATTGGGTGGAGTCATATTTGGAAAAATAAAAGGAAGTGTTCCTAAATTAGCATTATAAAAAGGATCTTCTTCTTGATACAAGTGCTGAATTTCCAAATCAAAAACACTTTTCTCTTTTAAAGTATAATAGACACTAAAATTTTGATTAACCGAAGTCGGATTTTGCTTTTTATAAGTTGAAATATTATCTAAAGTTGAACCAGAATTATCAATAGTTTCTCTATCAATAAAAGAATTTTCTGTCTGACTTGATTTCTTCATTAAAACATCGTAATCAAATTGAAAATTGGTGTTTGGTTTATAGGAAGAACTCAATTTTAACAATCCGTAATTTGTTTGTTGAATTGGAGTTTCTTTGGAATTGATTTGGGTTTGTGTGTTCGAAACAAATCTTGTTGATTGCGTATTAGTTTCAATCTGAGTATTTGAATAAGACAAAACTCCAAAACCACTTAAGGTCCAAGCTTTAGTTGGGCTATAAGAAAAGTTAGTAGCTCCAAATTTCGTTTCAATTTCTTTGGCTCTATTATTTCTTAATCCAGAGATTCCTAA
>CANCFZ010000250.1 GCA_947377425.1 Flavobacteriaceae bacterium | reverse complement strand
TCTTCCCACGAAAAAGCATCGCCTAGTTGCTCTTTCATCGGTGTTAACGATTCTTCTTTGTAACCATAAAACGCTTTTGTCAAAACTTCAATTTTATCTTCTGGCATAATGTCGTTAATGCTAACTGCCTTATCTTGAATAAGTTTTGTGAAATGACCTAAAATTGTGCCTTCAGTAAGCTTTCTTAAATTAGCAATTTCAGATATTGAATTCTTTTCAATCCAAAGTTCATAAGTTATTTGGGTAGTTGCCTTTTTGGGAGTTTTATCTGATTTTGGTTTCTTTGGTTCGTAGTAACTTAAATCTTCTTTATCTTCAATTAAATTCTGATTATTACGTTTAAAATCTTCTGCAACTCGTTCTGTTTTAGCAATTTTATAGTTCTTAATTTCAAATGAATTCAAACTTTCTTTACTGATTACTTTTCGGTCAATTATCGTTTCCATCAGTAGTTTTGCCTTCATTAATTGCATCACTGTTTTGGTTTGCAAATCTTCTAAAACCACCAATTCATCATAGAATTGTTTTACTAATTTGATTCTTTTTATTTCTTCTATTTTATATAAAATCTCATATTCCAAATGATCTAATTTTTCGAAGAAATAATTATACGCAGCCAAAATTCTATCATTTATAAATTGATAATCAACAACATCTACCGAAAATAATTTATTCAATTGCGAAATAAACTTTCCTGCTGGTTCAATTAATGATTCGCAAAGTTCGGTTTGTTGGTTTGCCCAATTGCTGTGTTTTGATTTTATGGATTTATCGCTGTCCAAATAACTGAATTTATGATTACGCCATTCTTGCGCCAAATCAATCCAATTAAAACTGTTTATCAAATAGTTGTGAATGAAATTCTTGGTCTCGTTTTTAAGTTCGTTTTCCAAAGTTTCAGTTGACGCTTTGTTAGATGCATAATCCATTACATCATCGTCGTTTGAAATGCCATTCATTTGCAACGGAGAAAGCAGAATTAAGCCATTTAACGAACGCAAACGCGATAAAGCCACGTATGCTTGTCCAGGAACAAAAACCTGCGAAACATCCAACGCTGCTTTGTCAAATGTTAATCCTTGGCTTTTATGAACCGTTATTGCCCAAGCCAATTTTATCGGATAATGCACAAATGTTCCTAAAACTTCTTCTTCGATTTCTTTGGTATTTTCATTGACATAATAGCGAATATTTTGCCACTCATATTTTTCAACTTCTATGGATTTGTTTTCTTCTGGAAAATGAACCCAAATTTCTTCTTTTGAAATGGATTTTATAACGCCCATTTTTCCGTTGAAATAATTTTTTTCAAAAGACAAATCGTTTTTTATAAACATAATTTGTGCACCAACTTTTAATTCTAATGTTTCTTCTAGAGGAAAAATTTTATCCGGAAAATCTCCTGTAACAACAGCTTTGTAACTTGTATATTTTCCTTCTAAATCGTTGATAGATTGATTATTGATTGTATCAGCTTTATTATTATGAGTCGTTAAAGTAATGTAACCTTTATTAGCTTTTAAATCAAAATTTGGCTGCACGTATTTATTAAGAAACGAAACATTTTCTTTAGTTATCTTGTTGTTTCTTAAGTTATTAAGCAAGTCGATAAAGGTTTCATCAGATTGTCTAAAAATCTTTGATAATTCAATATACAATGGTGGATTTAATTGAATTACATGCGAATGAAAAAAGAATTTTCCTTTGTAATAGTTGCGTAGCGTGCGCCATTCTTCATCACGAATCACTGGAGGAAGTTGCAGTAAATCTCCAATAAAAAGCACTTGAACGCCACCGAACGCTTTTCTTTTTTTGCGAACGCTTTGCAACATAAAATCAATGGCATCCATTAAATCGGAACGCAACATACTGACTTCGTCAATGATAAGTAATTCCATATTTTGTATTACTTTTCGCTTGATAGCGCTCATTTTAAAATGTCGGTTTAAGGTGTCTTTAGTTTCAAATTTTAAAGTTTCTGAAAATTGTTGATTGACATTATTAGCAGGAATAAATCCGCCAAAAGGCAATTGAAACATCGAATGAATGGTAACGCCACCAGCATTAAGTGCCGCGATTCCTGTTGGTGCAACAACTACACAATTTTTGTGAGTTGATTTAATTATTTCTTTGAGAAGTGTAGTCTTTCCAGTTCCTGCTTTTCCAGTAAGAAAAATGGATTTATTGGTTTGATTGATAAATTGCAACACATAGTTTGCTTCGGCTGATATAGTTTCCATTGGCTTATATTTTAAAAAGCAAATATAAAAGTTTGCTAATCAATATAAAAGAAAAAAGGAAATAAAAAAATTCCAAATTCCAAAAGTTAACACACTTGGAATTTGGAATTTAATTTTTTGCTTTTAAAAAACTATTTCTTAGCTTCAACCATTTTAACCGCTGGTTTTTCTTCTTTTTTAGCTTCTGATTTGTATTTATCGTTAACTAATTTTATTAAATCTTTAGTGACATCATATTGATCTTTTGCATACAAAACGTTGGCAGATTCTCCGGTTCCAAAAACATAATCATAGCCTTTGTCTTTACCATACTCCTTAAATACCTTTTTATATTTAGTTACAAGCGTATCCATTTCAGCGCCGTGTTGCCCTTGTAGTTGCTGAATAACAGACTGTTGTGCATATTGAAGTTGTTGCTCTCTTTGTTGTAATTCTCCATATTTTTGTTGCGCCCAAGCTTGACCATTTTTTTGAGCGTTTGCTTGAAAAGCATTTTTTTCGGCTTCAAGTTTGTCAACTTCTACTTTCAAACGACTGTCTTTTTCTCCAGCTATGTCTTCATATTTAGCTTTAAGATCTTTTGCTTCGGTAGATTCTTCTAATAATTTATTAGTGTCGATGTACGCTGTTTTAAAATCTTTCGCGTCTGTTGTTTTGTTACAAGAAACAATTACAACTACTATTGCAACACATACTATAATTTTTTTCATTCTATTTTTATATTTAATTTTACTATTTGCCAAAAGTATAAAAAATTCATCTGAAAAGATAAAAAGTTATTAAATTGACTTGATTTTGTCTATATAATCGTTTACTATCATTACAGAAACACATATAATTATTCTCTATTAAAACCGACGCCATACAATACGTTTTAAAGCAACCTCTCTTTTTGGTCAACAAAAAACCTCTTTAC
>CANCFZ010000249.1 GCA_947377425.1 Flavobacteriaceae bacterium | reverse complement strand
TCGCTATTAAAAAGTTCCATTACAGACATTTTTAAATTCAATTCATCAAAAGAAACTAACGTATCGCCAGCAAACGGCGCTTTGTTAATTATGGAAAGTTTTTCTATGGAAACATTGGCTTTTGGAAAGCTTTTAAACAAACTCAAGTCAGCATCTTTGAAAGCAACATTAGCATCAACACTTTCATTAATAGATTTTAAAATTTTAGCTTTGATTTGGTCTTCAAACAAATACGGAATTGCAAATGCTGAAACAACAAGCAATAATAAAACGATACCAACAATTTTTAAAATTTTCTTTACCATGACTATTGAGTTTATATTCAAAATTCAAAGGCAAAAACCTTGCCTTGAATTCTTGTTTTGCAAATTTAATGTTTTATAAAATATAAGTTTTGTAATGTTTTCATAAATAAACCAAAGTAGCAACATTTCTACAAAAAAAATCCGCTTCTTTTGGAAACGGATTTAAAACAACTAATTGATTTTGTTAATTAATTTTTAATTCATAAGCCATTCGTGCTTGAACTCCTTTTTGCGAAGTCATTTGTTTAATGTGTTGTAAGATTTCGTAATTCTGTTCGCCAATTTCTTCTTTAATCATACTTTCTTTGCTTTGAGCCAAACCAAATTTTGCTAAAATATCACTGAAATCTTTTTCAAATTCTGGAAAATCTTGAGTTCTGTATTTGGTTGTTTTTCCTAAACGCGCCGCTTCTTTAATAGCTTCGTCCATACCACCAATTTTATCAACTAAACCAATTTTTAAAGCATCTTGTCCGCTCCAAACTCTTCCTTGACCAATAGCATCAACTTGTTCAAAAGTTAATTTTCTTCCAGCAGAAACTCTGTTTACAAAAGTTGCGTAGATTTTCTCAACACCTTCTTGTGCAAAGGCTCTGTAATTATCATCTAATGGTTTGAAAGGACTATATTGTGAAGCATTAGGATTGGTTTTCACTTGTTCTACATTCAAACCAATTTTTTTAGCTGCTTCGGTAAAGTTGGGTAAAATTCCGAAAACACCTATAGAACCTGTGATTGTATTGGCTTCCGCATAAATTTTATCAGCATTACAAGCAATATAATAGCCGCCAGAAGCCGCATAATCACCCATAGAAACTACTATAGGTTTTACTTTTTTAGTCAATTCAATTTCTCTCCAAATCAATTCCGATGTTAGTGCATTTCCGCCTGGACTATTAATTCTTAAAACGATGGCTTTTACATTTTTATCTTTTCTAGCTTCTTGCAATGAACGACGCATCGAACCTTCGCCAATAACATTTACATCGCCTTCACCGTTTCCGATTTCGCCTTGCGCATAAATGATTGCGATTTTGTCTTTAGCATCAAAATCAATATTTGATGTGGCAATTTTATCGGCATAATCAGCAATAGAAACTGTATCATAATCTTCATCAGAATCTAAACTTAATGCTTTTCTAATGTCATTGTGATATACATCTTCGTAAGCTATTTTGTCAACTAATTTTTCTGCTTTTGCCATTTCTGGAGTACGAGCCAAAAGTCCGTCAGCAATTTGATTCAATCGTGCTAAAGGTACTTTTCTGCTTTTTGAAATATCAACCAAAACAGAACTCCAAATAGAATTTAATAATTGCGTAGTTTGTTCTCTGTTGGCGTCACTCATTTTGTTTTCAAGGAACGGTTCAACGGCACTTTTGTATTTTCCGTGACGAATCACTTCCATTTTTAGACCTGATTTTTCTTCAAAATCTTTAAAAAACATGATTTCGGCCGATAAACCTTTAAAATCCAATTCACCAATCGGATTAATATAGATACTATTGGCAACCGAATTCAAATAATATTCTTTTTGTGAATAGGCATCAGCATAAGAATAAATGAATTTGCCAGAGTTTTTAAAATCTAGTAGTTGGTCGCGAAGTGCTTTGGTTTGAGCAATTCCTAAATCGGAACTACTATTCAAAATAGAAATTCCTTTGATTTTATCATCGGTTTTAGCGTATTCAATTGCTTTTAAAACATCGGATAAACCATCGTGTTGTGCTTTGAAATAATCAAAATCTTTGAAGTTTACTTTCCCAGCATAATCATTGTGTATTTTGGATAAATCCAATTCAATAACTGAATTTTTCTTCACGGTAACGGATTCATCACCACTGCCCATAATGGCTCCAATTAGTAGGATTCCAAAAAAGCTAATCATGCAAAAAATAAATAAACCAACTATAGTGGCCAATACATTTCCTAAAAATCTCATATCAATTTTAATTTCTTAATTAGTAGTTTAAAAAGGTAATTTGTTACAAACCATTTGGTTATTCTGAAAATAAAAATAGTTATCAACAGAACGCACAAATATACTTTAATTCTGAAATTCTTTTAGTTATTTTGTGGCTTATGAAGATACAACATCAAGTTATCCTTTCGTTAGGCAGTAATCAAGGCAAAAAGCTTATAAACATTGAAAAATGTATTGATTTGTTGCATAATGAAGTTGGTACAATTGTTAAGGTTTCGTCACTATATGAATCAAAATCTTGGGGTTTTGAAAGTGATGATTTCTATAATTGTGCTGTTTTGATGCATACAAATTTTTCGCCCAACAAACTTTTAAAGAAAATCCTGAAAGTGGAGAATAAATTAGGAAGAATTCGTAAAGAAAGTGTTGGTTATCAGGCAAGAATTATTGATATTGATATTATTGCTTTTGACGATGAAATAATTCAAACAGAAAACCTCCAAATTCCACATCCTTTTTTAAAAGAAAGAAAATTCGTTTTATTGCCAATAAAGGAATTGATTTCCAACTGGACGCATCCAATAGACAAAATATCTATTTCGGAATTACTTACAAATTGCGTTGATAAAAGTGATTGTAATAGCATTTATAAACTTATAAATCCACTCGAAAAAATTGATTTTAAAAATTGCAATTACATAGCTATTGAAGGAAATATCGGCGCAGGAAAAACCACGTTAGCTACTAAAATAGCTGAAGATTTTAATGCAAAAACAGTTTTAGAGCGATTTGCAGACAATCCATTTTTACCTAAATTTTATAAAGATCAAAACCGATATGCTTTTCCGTTAGAAATGTCTTTTTTGGCGGATAGATACCAGCAAATTTCTGATGATTTAGCACAATTTGATTTGTTTAAAGATTTTATTGTTGCTGAT
>CANCFZ010000248.1 GCA_947377425.1 Flavobacteriaceae bacterium | reverse complement strand
ATTCCATAAATATCTTGTTCGTCAAGAGCTGGTTTTTGCGATTTTTCTCTATTGAAACCTGCTTTGTCATAATCACCAATTTTTCCAACAATACTTTTTATTCTATTTAAAGCATCTTTATCATCTTTGGCTTTATAATCGGTTACACCTGATATTTCGCAATGCGTTGTTGCTCCGCCTAATGTTTCGTTATCTATGTTTTCACCAATAGCTGCTTTTACTAAATAACTTCCTGCTAAGAAAATACTTCCCGTTTTATCTACAATCATGGCTTCGTCGCTCATAATCGGTAAATAAGCACCACCAGCAACACAACTTCCCATAACGGCAGCAATTTGGGTAATTCCCATGCTACTCATTATGGCATTATTTCTAAAAATTCTTCCGAAATGTTCTTTATCTGGAAAGATTTCATCTTGCATTGGCAAATAAACACCAGCTGAATCTACCAAATAAATGATTGGTAAACGATTTTCCATAGCAATTTCTTGCGCACGAAGGTTCTTTTTACCCGTAATTGGAAACCAAGCACCCGCTTTTACAGTGGCATCATTGGCTACAACTATACATTGTTTGCCTGAGATGTATCCAATTTTGACTACAACACCACCTGATGGGCAACCACCGTGTTCGGCATACATTCCGTCACCAACAAAAGCTCCAATTTCTATACATTTTGCTTTATCATCTAGCAGGTAATCAATACGTTCACGAGCGGTCATTTTACCTTCCGAATGTAATTTTTCAATGCGTTTTTCGCCACCACCAAGTTTTACTTTGGCAAATTTTTGTTTTAAATCAGATAATAAAAGTTTGTTATGATCTTCGTTTTTGTTGAAGTTTAAGTCCATAAATGTATTTGCTTAGTTTTGTTGGGCTAAAATACGAAAACGTTTTCAAAAAGAAAGAATCAATTTATATAGATGGGAAATATTATTAATTGAGGGTATTTTTTTTAATAACTTAACATTCTCTTAATATTAGATAGGTACATTTGCACTAAATTTTAATCTTAGACACAATGTCATTAAACAGCATTTTCCAGTTTTTAGTTCCGAAAGACACCAAGTTCTTTCCATTATTTGAACAAGCATCAGCTAATTTAATTACACTTGCTGAAACTTTGCATGAAGCAGTAAACGCACCAAAATCGGAGCGTGAAGAATACTTCAAAAAAATAGAAGAACTTGAAGCTATTATTGAAGAAATTACTCATAAAACACACTTAGAATTAAGTAAAAATTTCATAACTCCGTTTGATAGAGAAGATATTCATTCATTAATAAAAGCTATTGATAATGTTGCCGATTTTATGCACGGAGCAGCAAGCAAAATGCGATTATATCAAGTAGAGAAAATCACAAAGTCAATCAGAAAATTAACTGAAATTAACTTAGAAGCTTGTCAATTAATTGGTGTTGGTATCAAAGAATTGAAAGACATGAAAGATCATAAAGCCATTAAAGATACTTGTAAAAAAATCAACAAATTAGAAAGTAAAGCCGATTCAGTTTTTGATAAAGCTGTTGCTGATATTTTTGAAAACGAAAATGATGCTAAAAACATTATTAAATACAAAGAAGTACTATCTGCATTAGAATCTGCCTCAGATAAATGTAAAAGCGTTTCTAACGTAATGGAACAAATTTCTGTAAAACATTCTTAATAACAAGTTTAATTTAGACATTAAAATATGACTTTACTAATTGTTATTATAGTACTGGCCTTGTTGTTTGATTACATCAATGGTTTTCACGATGCAGCCAATTCTATTGCTACCATAGTTGCAACTAAAGTTTTAACGCCTTTTCAGGCTGTACTTTGGGCAGCGTTCTTTAACTTTTTAGCCTATTGGGTTTTTGGTTTTGGAGTAGCAGATACAGTTGCCAAAACTGCCAAATCAGAAAATATTGATTTAACAGTTATTTTAGCGGGTATTATTGCTGCTATTATATGGAATTTAATTACTTGGTGGAAAGGAATTCCATCATCTTCATCACATACTTTAATTGGTGGTTTTGCTGGCGCAGCAATTGCTCATGCTGGTTTTCATGTTGTTAATTGGTATAAGCCAGGCGAGAATGGAGCTTTGCCTTCGGGAGTTGCAGTAGTTATAGCCTTTATTGTTTTAGCGCCATTATTAGGAATGATTATTTCCTATTTCATTTCTATTTGGATGATGCATGCTTCCAAAAAAACTATTACTCCAAAAATCATTACTATCATTTTAATGGGATTAGTAGTTTGGTTTTTAGCAAGTGTTATGAAATTTGGTATAACTCCAGATCCTGCCAAAAAATATTTCTTTAATAATTCTTTTTGGTATTTTATAAGCGAGCCTTCTAACATCAAATGGTTTTTGGTTGGAATTATCTTCTTTAGTTTGGCAATTTTCAATTTGTTTTTCAGTAGTTTATCTACAGCAAAGGCAGAAAAAGTATTGCGTAAAATGCAATTATTATCATCAGCATCTTTCAGTTTAGGACATGGTGGAAATGATTCACAAAAAGTAATGGGTATTATTGCGGCTGCGGTTGCTGTATATATTCATACCAATGGCGTTTCTGTAGACACTATGCCAAGTTGGTTGCATGTAGTTTTACCAAATGAAGATAAAGGAATAAAAGCAGAAATGCCAGGATGGATTCCAATTGCATGTTATTCCGTAATAGCGTTAGGAACTTTAAGTGGTGGTTGGAAAATTGTGAAAACAATGGGTTCAAAAATCACAAAAGTAACTGCATTTGAAGGTGTTGTTGCCGAATCTGCTGGAGCTTTAACGTTATTTATGACTGAGCATTTTAAAATTCCAGTATCAACTACACATACAATTACAGGTTCAATTATAGGAGTAGGAGTTACTAAAAGAGTTTCTGCGGTTCGTTGGGGAGTAACCATAAACCTTTTATGGGCTTGGGTATTAACTATTCCAGTATCAGCATTAATAGCATGTATTACTTATTATTTATTAAATATTTTTATATAAAATTAATTGTTACCATTACATAAAAAGCTAGCCAATCAGGTTAGCTTTTTTTGTTTAAACAATTTTGAATTTAAGTGTTATGAATTTAAAACGAAATTGTTAACACAACATTATCCACTTAACATTAAGAACATGATTTAAAAATACAATCATAATAAGTAGGTAACATCAATTTTAACTTTGGGCGGTTAATT
>CANCFZ010000247.1 GCA_947377425.1 Flavobacteriaceae bacterium | reverse complement strand
CTTGCTCCACCCAATTCTTCCGAAGTGACTTCTTCATTGGTAACCGTTTTCACTACATTAGGTCCAGTAACAAACATATAACTACTTCCTTCTACCATCATAGTAAAATCGGTCATTGCTGGTGAGTAAACAGCTCCACCAGCACATGGTCCCATAATTGCCGAAATCTGCGGAATTACACCACTAGATTGTACGTTTCTGTAAAAAATATCTGCATATCCGCCAAGCGAACGAACACCTTCCTGAATTCTAGCACCTCCAGAATCGTTAAGCCCAATCATCGGTGCACCACTTTTTAGAGCCATATCCATGACTTTACAGATTTTTTCAGCATGAGTTTCAGATAATGAACCTCCAAAAACAGTGAAATCTTGTGCAAAAACATACACAATTCTTCCGTTAATTGTTCCATAACCTGTTACTACACCATCACCGTAAACGATTTCTTTTTCCATTCCGAAGTCAGTAGTTCGGTGCGTTACCAACATTCCGATTTCTTCAAAAGAACCTTCATCCATAAGATATTCCACACGCTCACGCGCTGTTAATTTTTTCTTTTCGTGATGTTTGGCTATTCTTTTTTCGCCTCCACCTAATTTGGCTAAAGCTATTTTATCGTTTAATATTTTAATTTTATCTTCCATATTTTTCTTTTTTTGCCACAAAGGCGCTAAGTCACAAAGGTTTTTTAATTTTAAATTCATTATGCCATCAAATAATTAAACGAAATTTCAATAATTAATTTTTAAAACTTTGAGTCTTCGTGTCTTTGTGGCATTATTTTGAGACTTTTACTCAATTGGTAATCGTAAAATTTTTGTATCTACTAAATATCGTTTCAAAGCAATCATAGCAGCAATTTCTGCTTCGATATCTAAATCGGCTTTCAGTTTTTCAGGACTGTAATAGGCTTTCACAAAACCAGTATCAAAATCACCTGAACGGAACGCTTCATGTTCCATTACAAATTTTCCGAAAGGTAAAGTTGTTGCAACACCTTCTACATGATAATTATCGATTGCTTTAATCATCAATTCAATGGATTCTTCACGCGTTTTTCCGTAAGTGACCAATTTAGAAAGCATTGGATCGTAATAAATTGGCACATCCATTCCTTCTTCAATTCCGTTATCTACACGAATTCCTTCGCCTTCTGGCAATTTGTAAGTAGTTAAATTTCCAACATTCGGTAAAAAATCATTCATTGGATCTTCAGCATAAACACGAAGTTCCATGGCATGACCGTGAATAACTAAATCTTCTTGTTTGATTTCTAAAGCTTCTCCACGAGCGACTTTTATTTGCAATTCGACCAAATCTAAACCTGAAATCATTTCGGTAACTGGATGTTCCACTTGCAAACGCGTATTCATTTCAAGGAAATAAAAATTGTGTTTATCATCTAATAAAAATTCTACTGTTCCTGCACCAAGATAATCGCAGGCACGAGCTACTTTTACAGCCGCTTCTCCCATTTTTTTTCTCAATTCAGTAGTTAAAATTGACGATGGTGCTTCTTCCACAACTTTTTGATGACGTCGTTGAATGCTACATTCTCTTTCAAAAACGTACAAGACATTTCCGTGACTATCCGCCATAATTTGAATTTCGATGTGACGCGGTTTAGTTACATATTTTTCAATGAAAACCGAACCATCACCAAAAGCATTGGTAGCTTCAGAAATTGCTCTATCCATTTGAGATTCGAAATCGGCTTCTTTTTCAACAATTCGCATTCCTTTTCCACCACCACCAGCAGAAGCTTTTATCAAAATTGGAAATCCAACTTCTCTCGCAGTTTTTTTAGCTTCTTCCAAATCGGTTATCGCATGGTCAACTCCAGGAACCATTGGAATATCATATTTTATAACTGCTTCTTTGGCAGCTAATTTACTTCCCATCATTTCGATAGCTTTCGATTTTGGTCCGATGAAAATGATGTTGTTCTTTTCACATTCTTCAGCAAAAGCGGAATTTTCACTTAAAAATCCATATCCTGGATGTACAGCATCAACTCCCAATTCTTTACAAACTTCTATGATTTTATCACCACGTAAATACGATTGGCTTGATGCCGCTTCACCAATACAAACTGCTTCATCAGCATATTTTACGTGAAGTGCATTTCTATCAGCAGTCGAAAATACGGCTACCGTTTTGATACCCATTTTCTTGGCTGTTTTCATTACTCTAATTGCAATTTCACCTCTATTTGCTACTAGTATTTTTTTTATTTGTTTCATATTTTCTATTGTTTGCCACGAAGACACAAAGGCTCAAAGTTTATTTATTTATTTCTATTAGGAACTAAGACACTAAGTTTCTTTATTGAATACTACTAAGAAATTCTTTGAGTCTTCGTGGCTAAAATTGTGTCTTATTATTCAAATTCAATTAACAATTGTCCCTTATCTACAGCATTACCAACTTGTACATCAATTGATTTAATAACTCCATCACGTGGTGAAAGGAAGCTATTTTCCATTTTCATGGCTTCAAGGATTAGTAAAGAATCATTTTGTTTTACTGTTTGCCCTACTTCAACACTAATTTCAAGAATTAATCCTGGCATTGGTGCTTTGATTGCATTGATAACTTTGGTTCTACCGCGTTCAATTCCCATGCTTTTTATAAGAATATCTAAAGCGTCTTCAATAACTACTTCATAAGTAGTATTGTTTACTTTTATGATGTATTTTTTGGCTAAAAAATCGGCTGAAACTATTTCTGCTTTATACGGTTTACTGTTTTTTAGAACGTGGAATTTTGTTTTATCCACACTTACAGCATCTAGATTTTTAAGGTCGCTTTCGTTTAAATCAAAACTAGAAGTATTGTTAACCGAAAGCTTATATGAAGTACTCATAAGTCATAAATTTAATTTGACGTAAAAATAAGAAAACGAAATCGATTGCGCTATGATAAAAGTCAAATAATTTGCTTAATTGGTATAGGTTTATTTTAAGTCAATTTTAAAAAATCTAAATGAAAATTTGAATTATTTTTGTGATTCCAAAAAAGAAAAACAGCAAAATGAAAAAGACATCATTTTTAATAGTCTTATTAAGCTTACATCTTAATTTATTTTCTCAAGAAACAAAACAAATGCTTACAAATTCAGCTTTTGATTATGTTCAGAAAAAAGAGTTTAATAAAGCAATAGATTGTTATTCTCAATTAATTCAAAATGATCCAAAA
>CANCFZ010000246.1 GCA_947377425.1 Flavobacteriaceae bacterium | reverse complement strand
GCGCAGTCAAGATCTATGGAAGATGCGTTGCGAAAAAGAGATATTCCGTACAGAATTTATGGTGGATTATCATTCTATCAACGTAAAGAAATTAAAGACGTAATTTGTTATTTACGATTGGTTATCAATCCCAAAGATGAAGAAGCGTTAATTCGTGTAATCAATTATCCAGCTCGTGGAATTGGTGATACAACGGTCGAAAAATTGACAGTTGCAGCCAATCATTACAAGCGTTCCATATTTGAAGTGATGGAACATATTGATAAAATCGATTTGAAATTAAACTCTGGAACTAAACAAAAATTGCAAGATTTTGTTCTGATGATTAAAAGTTTTCAAGTTATTAATCAAAATCAAGATGCGTTTTATTTGACTGATCATGTTACTAAAAAAACCGGATTAGTTCAAGAATTAAAGAAAGACGGAACTCCAGAAGGCATCGCTCGTATTGAAAACATCGAAACCTTAATGGGCGGAATCAAGGATTTTATTGAAGGTCAAAGAGAAATTGATGGTGCTCGTGGTGCATTATCCGAATTTATGGAAGATGTAGCTTTGGCAACTGATTTGGATAAAGATACTGGCGATGATGATAGAGTTGCGTTAATGACTATTCACTTGGCAAAAGGATTAGAATTTCCTTATGTTTTTGTAGTCGGATTGGAAGAAGATTTGTTTCCAAGTGCTATGAGTTTGAATACACGAAGTGAACTTGAAGAAGAGCGACGCTTGTTTTATGTAGCTTTAACTCGCGCCGAACATCAAGCATATTTAACCTACGCCCAATCGCGTTACCGTTGGGGAAAACTTACAGATAGTGAACCTTCACGATTTATTGAGGAAATAAAAGAAGATTATTTAGAGTACATAAATCCAAGTGATGCTGGCGGATATCGATACAAACCCATGATGGATATTGATATTTTTGGCGATGTTGATAAATCAAAATTGAGATTAGCAAAACCAGTAACTGGAACACCACCAAAACGATATGGAGAAGAACCAGTTTCGTCATCAACTATTAGAAAATTGAAACCTGTTGCTAGCAATGCTCCAAATAATGCAGGACCAAATTTATTTGATAATAAACTTACCGCAGGAAATATTGTAATGCACGAACGCTTTGGAAAAGGTGAAGTAATAAACCTCGAAGGAGTAGGAGCCGACAAAAAAGCTGAAATAAGATTTGAAGTTGGTGGAATTAAAAAATTGTTGTTGCGATTCGCGAAGTTAGATGTGATTGGATGATATGAAAAAAGAAAACAGAAAAAAGATGATAGAAAATAGACTATTAAAAAAGTTAATTAAGCACAAAACAGATTTTAAAAATGAGAACAAATTTTTATTCTATTCTCTATAATCTATATTCTAAAAAATCATGTCACAATTTATAAAAATATACGAAGATAAACCCAATGAGTCTGCTATTAAAAAAGTAGTAGATGTATTGCGTAATGGTGGTTTAATAATTTATCCTACCGATACTGTTTACGGATTAGGTTGTGATATTACCAATACCAAAGCACTTGAACGCGTTGCAAAAATTAAAGGAATCAAGTTAGAAAAAGCCAATTTCTCTTTTGTTTGTAGTGATTTAAGTAATATTTCCGATTATGTGAAGCAAATAGATACTTCCACTTTTAAGTTATTAAAACGCGCTTTGCCTGGACCATATACTTTTATTTTACCAGGAAATAACGACTTGCCAAAAGAATTTAGAAAGAAAAAAACAGTCGGAATTCGTGTTCCGGATAACAATATTGCCATTGAAATTGTAAGAATGCTGGGCAATCCAATTGTTTCAACTTCCATTCATGATGACGATGAAGTTTTAGAATATTCTACCGATCCAGAATTGATTTTTGAAAAATGGCAAAATCTTGTAGATTTGGTTATTGATGGAGGTTATGGTGATAATATTGGATCCACAATAATTGATTTATCAGGTCATGAACCCGAAGTTGTTAGAGAAGGAAAAGGAAGTCTTGATATTCTGTAAGTCGCTAAATATGAATAAAATTCTATTATTTTCTTTTCTGTTTATTTCTTCTATTTCATTTGCTCAAATAGTAAAAGGAAAAGTTGTTGATCAAAATAACCAACCTTTACCTGGATCAAACATCTATTTTGACGGAACTACAATTGCAACAATTGCCGATGAAAACGGAAACTTTTCGCTTAATTATGGCTCCAAATTAAATAGTATTTTGGCAGTAAGTTTTATTGGTTATCAAACGGAATTCATCAAATCATTTGATACAGATAAGGTTTTAAAAATCGTTTTAAAAGAAGCAGCCAATACATTAAATGAAGTTATAATCAAAAAAGATAGGTTTTCTAGAAAACAGAAACTACAACTTTTTAGAGAGCAATTTTTAGGAAAATCCGCTGTAGCAAAAAAAGCAATTATTGAAAATGAAGATGACATTTATTTTGATTACGACGAAAAATCATTCACAATAAAAGCCTATTCCGATAAGCCTCTAATTGTAAATAACTCATTATTAGGATATAGAATAACTTATGAATTAGTAAATTTTGAAGTTTGTTTTTTAAGAATAAGTATTAGCTCAAATGATGTCTTTAGAAGTTTTTATGCAGGATTAACAAGGTTTGAAGAAACCAATACTAATGCTAAAATCCTAAAACAACGTGAAAAATGCTATCAAGGTTCGCAATTGCATTTCTTTAGAAATCTAGTTGCTAGCATTTGGAATAAAGAAAATTTTCTATTGTTTAAAGGAAGTTATCAAGATAATCCGAAAGATTATTTTACCGTTACTGATTTTAACGATTCTAAAAAAGTAGTTGTTACCAAACAAAAGAAAGAATTATCATTAAATAAATTTGTTGCCGAATTCAATCTTTTCTTTAATAAGAAACAACAATCAAAAATTATTTTTGAAACAGAAACATTTTATATAGATAAATTTGGAAACAATTCTAATATTGAAAACATAATTTTCTCGGGTTATATGGCCCAACAAAAAGTAGGAGAAATGTTGCCTATGAACTACGGTATTGAATAAAAAAAAACGCCTCAAAAAATATTTGAGACGTTTTGAAATTATTTTTCATAAAGAATTATTTCTTTGGATTCTTCATTTCTTTTTCTATCATATCATAGAATTCATCAATTTTTGGTAAAACTACAATTCGAGTTCTTCTGTTGATAGCTCTATTTTCTGCAGTTTTGTTATCCACTAAAGGAATAAATTCACTTCGTCC
>CANCFZ010000245.1 GCA_947377425.1 Flavobacteriaceae bacterium | reverse complement strand
CCTAAATGACCTTGATTTTCTAATTCGAAAAATACATCATTAGGTTTCAATAATTTTTGTAATCTAACTGAATTTTCAATTGAAATTAATTGATCTTGGTTTCCATGAAATATATAAATTGGTGCTTTGACTTTTATAATATATTTATTAGTTTCAAATTGGAATTTCTTTAAAAAATCAGGGAAATAAGGAGCTCTTGTTGTTGAAAATTCTAAGAAATTATAATATGGCGCTTGAAGAATTAATTTATCCGGATTTTTTATTGATGCTAAATAAGTCGCTAACCCTGTTCCGATAGAATAACCAATAATTACTTTTTGTTTGTTTTTATATTTTGAAATTATTTTGTCATAAATAACATTTAAATCTCTAAAAACTTGTCCCTGGCTTTCAATTTTGCCTTCACTTTTACCAAATCCTCGATAATCTAAAAAGAATATATCGTATCCTAAATCTGTATATATTTTGGCATTATTTCCCCAAGAGTCAAGTGAACCTGCATTTCCATGAAGATAAAATATTAATCCTTTTGGATTTGAAACTTTAAATAATAATCCGTTTAGTTTTTTTTCGTCATAAGAAGGAATATTGAGTTCTTCAAAGTTTTGATTGAACTGAAATTTATAATCATTTGGAAGTTTATTGGCTATAAAAACCATCTCTGCCTGATTGAAATAAATATAACTCACATAGAGCAAATAGATTATTCCAAAGAAAGTAACTAATGATAAATATATATATCTAATAGTTTTCATCTACAAACTCAACCTAAACTCCTCAATTACAGGATTTGCTTTACCAAAATCGATTTCTTGGATAAATAATTCAACTGCTTTATCTGTTTGAATACTTGGCAATACATTGGCTTGATTGTTGCTTCTAAGAACTGTGTTTATACCAATTGATTCAATTTTTTCTTGTAATGAAAGAGCTAAAATTTCGCTTCCTGAAAATATTTTAATTAATCCCATTTTATTATATATAATGTATTTTTGTATAATTGTAACCTTATGGATAAGATTCCTACGGAATGACAAACTGTGTGTAAAAAACTGCCATCTGACTGAAATCTTAAATCTACTCCTCCTCTTCCATCTCGAAGAAAGATGGTTCGATCATGATATTATCGGCTAAACTTTCTACTCTTTCTGTAATTTCGTTACAAAAGAAGATTCGTTGTGTTTTTTCTACACTCGCCGAAAGTCGCAAAATTGTAGCATCTAATCGATTTCTGAAAAGAATATCGGCATCATCAACAACAAACATTTTTATGGTGTTGATGTTAAATCCCGCTGAAGCAAATAGTGCATTTATTCTGTTTGGCGTTCCAATAAGAATGTCTAATCCTAATGAGATTATGTTTTTGTCATAATCGATATCGCCTTTATCATGCGAACCAAAAATACTTAAATCGGTGTAATTTCCGTATTTCAAGAACAATTCTTCCATTTCGAGTACTTTCTCTTTGTTTTCAACAATAATTAGAGCTCTAGTACTTTCATCCATGGTTTTTTCCAAACGCTGAATTACGTTTAGAACAATTGTTGTAGTTTTTCCGCTTCCTTTTGGCGATTGAATAACAGCATCAGCACCACTTTTAATTGTTGAAAAAGTGTCTTGTTGCATTTCATTGGCTTCAATTAAATTGTTTTCAATTAAAGCTTGTTGCAGATTTGGATTTATTTTTTTTAGTTGCATAATTTTAGTTTCGGGTTGCAAGTTTCGATTGTTAATTTTTAACCACCAACTTTTTTATTTACTTGCGAATAACTTCACGTCGGTTTCAGAAATTTCGTTTCCTCCTAAAATAATCAGGCGTTCAACTACGTTTCTTAATTCGCGAATATTTCCGGTCCAATCGTATTCTTGTAATAATTTGATAGCTTCTTTGGAAAATGATTTTTGAGCATTTCCTTGTTCTTCGGCTATTTTGGCAGCGAAATATTCTATCAGCAAAGGTATGTCATCTCGGCGGTCATTCAAAGCAGGAACTTTAATTAATATTACCGCCAATCGGTGGTATAAATCTTCTCGGAAACGACCTTCTTCAATTTCTCTTTTTAAATCTTTATTAGTTGCTGCAATTACACGTACATTGACTTTTATATCTTTATCAGCACCAACTCTTTGAATCAAACTTTCTTGTAAAGCGCGCAACACTTTGGCTTGCGCGGCCAAACTCATATCTCCAATTTCATCCAAAAAAATGGTTCCGCCATCAGCGGCTTCAAATTTACCTGCTCGGTCTTTTACAGCTGATGTAAAGGCGCCTTTAACATGTCCAAAAAGCTCACTTTCAATTAATTCGGAAGGAATTGCGGCACAATTGACTTCAATAATTGGAGCATTGGCGCGTTCACTTTTTTCATGCAATTGATGTGCAACTAATTCTTTTCCTGTTCCATTTGGTCCAGTTATTAGAACTCTTGCGTCAGTTTGGGCTACTTTTTCAATCATTTGTTTGATGTGATTGATTGGTTCTGAATTACCAATCATTTCGTAGTTTTTACTGACTTTTTTCTTTAGAATTTTATTTTCAACAACGAGTTGTTTTTTATCTAAAGCATTACGAACGGTATTTAAAAGTCGGTTTAAATCGGGTGGTTTCGAAATATAATCAAAAGCTCCAAGACGCATTGTGTTAATCGCGGTTTCCATATCGCCATGACCAGAAATCATTACAATTGGAATTTCAGGTTTGATTTTTTTTACGGCTTCTAGAAGTTCTTCTCCGTCCATTTTTGGCATTTTGATATCGCACAAAACCAAATCATAATCGGTATTTTTTATTTTTTCAAATCCTTGAGCACCATCTTCGGCTTCTTCAACTTTATAGGTGTCATTTTCCTCAGAAAGTATTTTGTTTAAAACTCTTCTGATGGATGCTTCGTCTTCTATGATTAGTATTTTGCTCATTTTTTTTGTTGTTTTGCCACGAGGGCGTAAAGGCGCAAAGTTTTTTTAAATATTTTTCAAAGTTAATGAAAATACTATTTAGAAAAATTTAAACCCTTAAGATATTAAGGTTCATTAAGATTTGGATTTCAAAAATTAAAATCGTTTCTCTTTTATCCCGAATCTTCGGGACTGATTGGAGCAGTTACCGTGTAACGCGGAAAGCAGGAATATGGATTACTGATAAAGCCCGAGCCATTCGCTTCTTAATATTTAAGCCATTTATAAAGTTCTTTCCAAGTTGGTTTTTTGCCATACATTAGGATTCCAACTCGGTAGAT
>CANCFZ010000244.1 GCA_947377425.1 Flavobacteriaceae bacterium | reverse complement strand
AAATTTATACACGCTATATACAATGATGATGATATTTTAATGGATGCTGTAAAGCAAACCAGAAAAGCACATCACCATATTGAAGAAGTTTTTACTCCATTTCCGGTTCACGGATTGGATAAAGCAATGGGTTTGCCATCAACTAGATTAGCTATTTGTGCTTTCATTTACGGATGTATTGGACTTACAGTTGCCACTACAATGATGGATTTTATTATGATTCAAGATTGGCCACAAGATATCGGTGGAAAACCAAGTATGAGTTATATTCAAAACATGCCGGCTTTTGTGCCAGTTATGTTTGAGATGACGGTTTTCTTTGCAGCTCACTTAATGGTTATTACTTTTTACATGAGAAGTAGATTATGGCCATTTAAACAAGCAGAAAATCCAGATGTGAGAACAACAGATGATCACTTCTTGATGGAAGTAGCTGTAAATGATAATGAAGAAGAATTGACTTCTTTCTTAAAAACTACAGGTGCGGTTGAAGTTAAAGTAATAGAAAAGCACTAGACAGATATGAAAAGTTTATTTAAAACAGCAGTAGTAATAGGAATACTAGTATCTTTCTCTTCTTGCAAGGATAATAATTCTCCTAATTATCAATACATGCCAAACATGTATGAATCGGTTGCTTACGAAACATATTCTGAGTCAACAGCATTCAATTCTCCATACGGATTACATGGAAAAGAAGGACAATTACCTCCAGTTGGAACAATTAAAAGAGGCTACGTTCCTTATGAGTTTCCTAATAATCCAGCAGGATATGAGGCAGCAAAATTAAACTCTAAGTCTCCTCTTGATTCAGCAAAAATTGATATGGTTAAATCACAAGAGCTTTTTGAAATCTATTGTGCAATTTGTCATGGAAATGCTGGAGATGGAAAAGGAAGATTAGTAACTCAAGGGAAATTTTTAGGAGTTCCTAATTATAAAGACAGACAAATTACAGAAGGTAGTGTCAATCACGTGATTAATTTTGGTATCAACTCGATGGGTTCTTATGCAAATCAACTTAATCAACAAGAACGTTGGATGGTTGCTGCTTATGTAATGAAACTAAGAGCTCAATAATAAAGTAGAACAAACAGATTCTTATAGATATGTATACATTTTCAAAAAAATTAAAAACCACAGCACTTATCCTAATGACCTTAGGATTAATTGGAATTGTGTATGGTTTTTTATCTGCTCCAAAAACTATTGAAGACGCAGAAAAAATTATTGCTGAAAGTCATCATGAAGGACACAATGCAGAAGCTGAAAATCACGATGCTAAAACAATAGCATTACCATCAGAAGAAGCCAAAGCAACTGAAGCTATCGTTAGTGACTCCACTAAAACACAAAAAGACTCTTTGGTTTCTACTGTTGCAGATTCGTCTAAAGCTGTTGTTATTGCTAAAGTAGAAAAAGTAGTTTCTAAAGAAGAAAAAGAAGCTGATGAAGCTAAAGAAAAGAAAGAACATGCAGAACATGTTTTTCATCAATTGCAAAACAAACCATGGGCTGCTTTATATATAGCTTGTATCTTTTTTATGTTGATTTCGCTAGGAGTTTTAGCGTTCTACGCAATTCAACAAGTAGCTCAAGCAGGTTGGTCTCCAGTTTTGTTTAGAGTTATGCAAGCAATTACAGCATATTTGCCTGTAGGATCAATATTATTTTTCATACTTCTTGTGGTTACAGGAACGCATGTGTTTGAATCAAATCATCTTTTTGCATGGATGGCTAAAGGAATAACTGAAAAGGGAAATCCAAATTATGACGAAATGATTGCTGGTAAATCTGGGTATTTGAATTTTGCTTTCTGGATTTCAAGAGCTGCAATTTTCTTACTTGGATGGAACTTATACAGATACATTTCAAGAAAAAATTGTTTGTCACAAGATGAAGCATCAGACAACACTTTTTATAAAAAGAATTTTAAATTATCTGCAGCATTTTTAGTTTTCTTTATAGTATCAGAATCTATAATGGCTTGGGATTGGTTAATGTCATTTGATCCACATTGGTTCAGTACTTTATTTGGATGGTATGTATTTGCAAGTTTCTTTGTAAGTGCAATAACTACAATTTCAATGGTTACTTTGTATTTAAAATCTAAAGGATATTTAGAAAACGTAAACTCTAGTCATATTCATGATTTATCTAAATTCATGTTCGGATTTAGTGTATTTTGGACTTACTTATGGTTCTCTCAATTTATGTTGATTTGGTATGCCAATATTCCTGAGGAGATTACATATTTCAAAACTAGAATAGATGTATATACTTTACCATTCTGGGGTGCATTAGTAATGAACTTTATATTTCCTATACTAGTTCTTGTAAATACAGATTTCAAAAGAATAGCTCCGATTATTGTTGGTGCAGGTGTTGTAATTCTTTGTGGTCATTATATAGATTTTTTCAATATGGTTATGCCAGCTACAGTTGGAGACCAATGGTTTATTGGTGTTTCTGAAATTGCATCAGTAGTATTCTTTTTAGGATTATTTATTTATGTTGTATTCTCAGCTTTAACCAAAGCGCCACTTACTCCAAAACGTAATCCGTTTATAGAAGAAAGTAAACATTTTCATTATTAATATTTAAAGTAAACAACAAATGACAGGTTTATTAATACTTCTTGTTTTAGTTTTATTATCGGTTGCATTATGGCAACTAACTAAAATTTTTGATTTGACTCAAGTTGGAAAGACTTCGGACAATAACCAGGTTGCCAATGATAACGACAATAAAGTTAATGGGTATTTATCTTTTGCTTTTTTAGCGTTCATTTATGTAATAACAATTTATTGTTTTGCTTATTATGGAAAATTCCCATTAATGAGTAATGCTGCTTCTGTTCACGGAAAAGAAGTGGATCAATTGATGTGGATTTCAATGATTTTAATTTTCATTGTTCAAACGATTACTCAAGGATTGTTGTTTTATTTTTCATATAAATACAGTGGAAGAAAAGGTCAAGTAGCAACTTATTTTTCTGATAATAATAAATTAGAATTTATTTGGAGTTCAATTCCAGCAATTGTATTAGCAGTCCTTATTTTCTTCGGATTGTATTCTTGGACTGACATTATGTTTGTTAATGAAAAAGTTGAAAAGCCTATTGAGATTGAAATTTACGCTCAACAATTCAAATGGACAGCTAGATACTCAGGAACTGATAATGTTTTGGGTAAAGCAAATGTTAGATTAATTGAAGGTGTAAATGCTCTTGGAGTTGATCTTGCAGATCCAAATGCACAAGAC
>CANCFZ010000243.1 GCA_947377425.1 Flavobacteriaceae bacterium | reverse complement strand
TAAGGTTTTTAAAGAGTTATTTGTGATTTGTTGGGCTGGAATTCCGAAAAAAATTCGAGATAAAACTTTTTTTTCACGAGTTGATATTGAGTTGGTTAACGAACAAGTAAAACTATTTTATTCGGCACAAGATGATGTTGCAATCGAATATGATGAAAACACGTTTACTATTACAGAATATGTTCCACTTGGGTTGAATGATAAAACGAGTTATTATCCTTTGGAACAACAAAAGATTTCGTTTTACGACAATGGTTATTACAAAATTGAAACCGAAATGCTCTTTGAACCTCCACAATACAACAGAAAAGTGTTGTTTCATATTTATAATTCTACTTTGTCTTTATTGACAAAATTGCAGAAATCTCAAGAATTATCAGAGCGTGAAGAACAAGATTTAGAAAATGTTTCTTCAACTTTAATGATTTGCTTCTTGAACGGATTTGATGAGGCTAAACAAAAATTAATTGAGGCTAAACTACTTTTAAAACAACATAAAAACACTACAGTTTATGAAAATTTTAAAGAAGTAATGCGCGTTTTGAGGAAAGTGAAATATGGTGGAAAATAGAAAACGACAGGAATTAGCTGTCGTTTATCTAGTTTATTTTTACTTTAAACTTTTAATTATTTTTTCTTCTGAATCGTTTAAAAGAATAACATTGTATTTTTTCCAGAATTCTTCGGTATAATTATTTCCATTAGTAAATAAACTTGGATTATTATATCGTTTGCTTTTATCTAAATCGAATTTACCTTCTTTATAATCTAGAGTTGTGATATCACACAAACTTTCGAAAGTATTGTCTATTTTTTTTCCATATTTTATATAAACATTAGATTTAACTTGACTATAAATCATTACATAATTATCTCTATCTAATTTAAAACTAGCTCTTCTCACAATATCGTTAAACTTAATTTTAATAATTAAAATATTATGTAATTCATTGTATTTTTTGTGTTCTGGAGAAAATCTTATATTAATATCTAAAATAAGTTTTGTTTTAAAGTCATAAGTAACTGTTCCTACATAAATCATTTCTTGTTCAATATTTTCTTTAGGTTCAATGGTTATTATTTCTATTTTACCACCGCCTGGTTCAGATTTGGTTTCTGATGAAAAGTAATAATTATCACTTTTCAGTATTTGATTAATAATATTAAATCTGTAGGCATTAGAAACAGCTTTTCTAACATCATTCAAATTAAAAGAACCAATTGCTTTTTCTCTTTCGGAAGCATTTTCATCTTTTAAATTGAATGTTCTACTTTGCTTTACATACAAATCTGAAACACCACTTTTTCTTTTGATGTAATAATCTATAATTCCTTCCGAAAAATTAGTGTATTTGCCATCGACATTTATAAACTCTCGATAATAAGTATTGAGTAATAATGATTTTTCTAGTTTATCTTTTGAAATGTCAACAGCTTCATTAAGTAATGTTTTCCCTGGTTTTTGATTAATTACAACTTCATCCAGAACATACAATTTTGGTTCTAGAAAAATTTCAATATCTGTGTCATTTTGTTTTACAGTATAATTTTCTAGTTTGTAGTACAAATGACTAAATTTTATTACAGATGTGTTCTCTGGAAGTGTAATTTTAAATTTCCCCTCTTCATTAGAGATGGTGCCAATATTAGAACCCTCAAGGCTAATAGAAACACTTTCTACTGGTAACATGGTGGTCATGTCTTTGATAACACCATTAATTGTTCTTGATTGTGAGAATGATAAATTGATGATAATGAGTAGGCAAATTGTAATTGTTTTTTTCATGGAATTAAGGGTTTTGGTTGTTGTTATAATTTCAAATGTATAGAAAAATACTATATAAGTAAAGTTGATTTGTTTTAATAGTTCCACTGTACACTAAAAGTGTAAAAAATGTTAAAATTTGAGTTACTTTTGCAAAAGACTTTATAACAAAAAATGAACAGAACATTAGTAATAGGTGACATTCACGGTGGTTTGCGGGCGTTACATCAAATAATGGAGCGCGCCAACATAACCACAAACGATACCTTAATCTTTCTAGGAGATTATGTTGACGGTTGGAGTCAATCGCCACAAGTGCTGGATTTCTTGATAGATTTAGGAACCAAGCAAAACTGCATCTTCATTCGTGGCAATCATGATGAATTATTGTTGGATTGGTTGTTAGGGAATTTTGAAAATTTTGACGAAAGTATGTGGTTCAAACATGGTGGTGAAGCAACAGTTATCGCTTATTCTAAGGTTTCTGATATTACTAAAAAGAAACATATTGCCTTTCTAAAATCACTACAGAATTATTATTTAGACGAGCAAAACCGATTGTTTATTCATGCTGGATTTACCAATATGAATGGTGTGACCTATGAATATTTTCCAAAATTGTTTTATTGGGATAGAACCTTGTGGGAAACAGCTCTGGCTTTAGATAAAAATTTAGATCAAGACAGCCTTTATTATCCAAGGCGATTGAATCTATACCATGAAATCTACATTGGTCATACACCTGTAACCAAAATTGAACAATTAATTCCGATACAAAAAGCGTGTGTTTGGAATGTAGATACTGGAGCCGCATTTTATGGATGTTTGTCAATAATGGATGTTGACACCAAAGAATTCTGGCAAAGTGAGCCACTCACTAACTTATATCCAACAGAAAAAGGAAGAAACTAAATTTTCTTTTGAAATTCAATTTTGATATTGCCATTGTCATTGCTATTGAATTTCTATATTTGCAGTCTAAAATTAACAGAGATGAAAAGAATTATTATTTTACTCGTATTAGTATCAGCTAGTTTTGCTAATGCACAAGCGTTCAAAGGAAAAGGTGACGTTAAAGGTCAGGTTGGTCTAAATCTTCAAAGTGGTGGGACTGGAATTACAGTTACTTCCGATTTTGGACTTGGTGAAAATATGTCGTTTGGACTTGTTGGTGTTTACATGCTTAATGCTAATAGAATTGATGATTTCAAACCAAGATTCGAAGACCGTGCTGATTTAAGAGTTCGTTTCAATGCCAATATTGGAAATGTTTTAAAACTTAGTGATAAAGTTGATGTTTATCCTGGATTAAGTTTAGGATTGAGAAATTTTGGAGGTCATGTTGGTGCTCGATATTTTTTTACTAATGGATTTGGTGTTTTTGCTGAAGGAAGTTTTCCGTTAGCAAGTTATGATTCAGATGTAAATGGTTTTGAACATTACAACAATCAGTTTGTGTTTCACATTGGAGCATCTTTTAATTTATAAGTAAATAATAATGAGTATA
>CANCFZ010000242.1 GCA_947377425.1 Flavobacteriaceae bacterium | reverse complement strand
GCGGAAAGATATTCTCTGTTCATACGAGCAATATTCTCTAATGAAATTCCTTTTGGACATTCAACCTCACATGCACCAGTATTGGTACAATTTCCGAAACCTTCTTCATCCATTTGTCGAACCATATTTAAAACACGGTTAGTTGCTTCAACTTTTCCTTGTGGTAATAATGCGTATTGGGATACTTTTGCCCCAACAAACAACATCGCTGAACCATTTTTGCAAGTTGCTACGCAAGCACCACAACCAATACATGCTGCTGCTTCAAAAGCTTTGTCTGCATCATCTTTAGGAATTGGAATCGTATTAGCATCAATCGTATTTCCAGAAGTATTTACAGAAACAAAACCTCCTGCTTGTTGGATTCTATCGAACGCACTTCTGTCAACAACTAAATCTTTAATTACAGGAAATGCTCTACTTCTCCATGGCTCAACAAAAATAGTGTCGCCATCATTAAACATTCTCATGTGTAATTGACATGTTGTGATTCCGGTATCTGGTCCGTGAGCACGACCATTGATGTAAAGTGAACACATTCCGCAAATTCCTTCACGACAATCGTGATCAAAAGCGATAGGTTCTACTTTATCATTAATTAATTGCTCGTTTAATTGGTCTAACATTTCCAAAAACGAACTTGCCGTAGAAACTTCATTTAATGTGTAAGTTTCTAAATTTCCTTTAGCTTTGGAGTTCTTTTGACGCCAAATTTTTAGGGTAATATTTATATTTTTTGCTGCGCTCATAACTCTATTATTTGTAATTTCTTGCGGCTATTTTGATAAACTCGTATTTCAATTCTTCTTTATTTAGCTCTTCTTTAGTGATATCATCACCTTTATATTCCCAAGCGCCAACAAAAGAGAAGTTCTCATCATCACGAAGCGTTTCGCCTTCACTATCTTGATATTCTTCACGGAAATGACCTCCGCAAGATTCTTTACGTTGCAAAGCATCCATTGCCATCAATTGACCTAAATCAATAAAATCGGCAACACGAAGGGCTTTTTCTAATTGAGGATTGAACTCATCGGCACTTCCTGGAACGTTTACATCTCTAAAAAACTCTTCTTTTAAAGCTCCAATTTCAGCAATAGCTTCTTTTAAACCAGCTTCATTTCGTCCCATTCCTACTTTATTCCACATAATTAATCCTAATCTTTTATGGAAATGATCCACAGATTTAGAACCTTTATTATTCAAGAATTTATTAATTGTTTCTTTAACTCTATTTTCTGCGTCAGCAAATTCTTGAGTTTCTGTTGAAATTTTTCCTGTTCTAATTTCATCTGCCAAATAGTTTGAAACTGTATATGGCAATACAAAATAACCATCTGCCAATCCTTGCATTAAAGCCGAAGCTCCAAGTCTGTTGGCTCCGTGATCAGAGAAATTAGCTTCTCCAGCTACGAAACAACCAGAAATTGTAGATTGCAAGTTATAATCAACCCAAACGCCACCCATTGTGTAATGCACCGCTGGATAAATTTTCATTGGAGTTTCGTACGGATTTTCATCTGTGATTTTTTGGTACATTGTAAACAAGTTACCGTATTTTTCTTCCAACCATTGTTTTCCTAAAGCTGTAATTTCTTCGGGAGTTGGATGATGATTTCCTTTGGCATAAGCCGTTTGTTTACCTTTATTTTGAATTTCTGTTGAAAAATCTAGATAGACACCTTCGTTAGTGTCGTTAGCTTCAATTCCGTGACCTTCATCACAAACTTCTTTTGCAGCTCTTGATGCTACGTCACGCGGCACTAAATTTCCAAAAGCTGGGTATTTTCTTTCTAAGTAATAATCTCTATCTTCTTCAGCAATTTGTGTTGGTTTCAATTTTCCAGCTCTAATTGCTTCAGCATCTTCTTTTTTCTTTGGCACCCAAATACGACCTGAATTACGTAATGATTCAGACATCAATGTAAGTTTAGCTTGATTAGTTCCGTGAACCGGAATACAAGTTGGGTGAATTTGTACAAAACATGGATTTGCAAAAGCAGCACCTTGTTTGTGAATCTTCCAACCTGCAGTTACATTGCTTCCCATAGCGTTTGTAGAAAGGAAATACACGTTTCCATATCCGCCAGTTGCAATGATTACTGCATGAGCCGAATGTCTTTCTAATTCACCAGTAACTAAATTTCTTGCTATAATTCCACGAGCTTTTCCGTCAACTTTTACCAAATCTAACATTTCGTGACGGTTGAACATTTCAACACGACCCAATCCGATTTGTCTTGATAAAGCTGAATATGCTCCTAATAATAATTGTTGTCCTGTTTGTCCAGCAGCATAAAAAGTTCTTTGAACTTGAGTTCCACCAAACGAACGGTTATCCAATAATCCGCCGTAATCTCTAGCAAAAGGAACACCTTGAGCCACACATTGGTCGATAATATTTCCTGAAACTTCAGCTAAACGATGAACGTTTGCCTCACGAGCTCTATAATCGCCACCTTTGATAGTATCATAGAATAATCTAAAAATACTATCACCATCATTTTGATAGTTTTTTGCTGCATTAATTCCACCTTGAGCCGCAATTGAGTGTGCGCGTCTTGGTGAATCTTGAAAACAAAAAGCTTTTACGTTATAACCCATTTCACCAAGTGAAGCAGCAGCCGAAGCTCCAGCTAGACCAGTTCCAACAACAATAATGTCAATTTTTGGTCTGTTGTTTGGCGCAACTAACTTTAAATGATCTTTATAATCGGTCCATTTCTGAGAAATATGTCCTTCTGGTATTTTTGAATCTAACTTCATGAATTATTGATTAAAATGATGAAATAATGCAATAAATATAAATCCGAATGGAACTATTATTGCGAAAGCATATCCAAATTTTTGTATGCTTTTAGAAAATTTATTATTGAATCCAACCGATTGAAACGAAGAACTGAATCCGTGCCATAAGTGTAAAGAAAGCAATAAAAAGGCTAAACAATACAAACCTGTACGAATTGGGTTTTCGAATTTATGAACTAACTCTTCGTGGTAACGAGTTTCGTTTATTAAATTTACATCTACATATTTGTAAACAATTTCTTGAAACCAGAAATCATACATGTGTAATCCAAGAAATGCTAAAACTACCAATCCAGAAATAATCATATTTCTAGAAGCCCAAGAAGCATTAGCTGCTCCATTGTATTTGGCATAAGCAACTGGTCTTGCGTTTCTGTTTTTTAATTCTAAAACCATTCCCATCACAAAGTGAAAAACAACACCTGCTACTAAAATAGGTTGCATAACGTATTGAATTAATGGATTGTATCCCATAAAATGAGA
>CANCFZ010000241.1 GCA_947377425.1 Flavobacteriaceae bacterium | reverse complement strand
GCCAAAAACGACATGAACAATGATGGGTTTTTAGATAATCCCTTGGGGAAACAAGTAAACGTGGTCAATCGTTGGCAATATTCTAATCCAGAAACGGGTTGGGTTTCGTTTATCAATTTCAAGTATATGAAAGACGAAAAACAAACTGGCGAATTGAATTTTGATAAGAATAGAGATAAGTTAACAACCAATTATTGGGGTTCAGAAATTAATACCGATAGGTTTGATTTTACTTCAAAAGTCGGTTACGTTTTTAAAGACATGCCGTATCAAAGTATCGGATTTCAAAATGCTTACAGCAATCACAATCAGGATTCTTATTTTGGTTTGAATCAATATAACATCAAACAACAAAGTTATTATTCGAATTTAATTTTCAATTCGATTATTGGAAATACGATGCACAAGTTTGCAACTGGTTTGAATTTTACTTATGATAAATATGCCGAATTCGTGAATCTTTCAGATGTTGGTCGAATTGACAATTCTGTTGGGACATTCTTTGAATATACGTATGACAACAATGATAAATTCAGTTTGATTTTAGGCGGAAGAGTAGATTATCATAATAGGTTGGGAGCATTCGTTACTCCAAGACTGCATATTCGCTATAATCCGTGGGAAAAAGCGGTCATTCGTTTTTCTGCTGGAAGAGGAAAACGAGCTGCAAATATTTTTGCTGAAAATCAACAACTTTTTGCAAGTTCAAGAGCCTTTTCTGTTTTGGATACCAATGGAAAAATCTATGGATTGAATCCTGAAATTGCTTGGAATTACGGAATGAGTTTTACGCAAAATTTCAAGCTTTTTGGTAAAGCTGCCGATGTAACATTAGATTTTTACAGAACTGATTTTCAAAATCAAGCTATTGTTGATTTATTACAATCGTCACAACAAGTTTTATTCTACAATTTAAAAGGGAAATCCTACGCCAATAGTTTTCAATTGGATTTCAGTTACGAAATTATCAAACATCTGAATCTAAGAACAGCCTACAAATATTATGATATTGCTACCGATTATTTGTCTGGAAGTTTTCAGCGACCATTGCAAGCCAAACATCGTTTCTTTGGGAATTTAGAATTTCAAACTCACATCAAAGAAAAAGGAAAACAATGGAAGTTTGATTATACATTAAATTGGCTTGGAAAACAGCAATTACCAAATACAGCCAGTAATCCAGCTAATGATAGATTGCCTGAGTTTTCGCCATCATTTGGAGTGATGAATACACAAATAACGCGAACATTTTCAAGTACATTTGAAGTATATATTGGCGGAGAAAACATAGGGAATTATAGACAAGACAAAGCAATTTTAGGCGCAAATAATCCTTTTGGAGCGACTTTTGATACGTCTATAATATATGCCCCAGTTTTTGGTCAGATGTATTATGCTGGATTGCGATTTAAAATAAAATAGGATTTCAATTTCAAAAATCAATTTCAAAAAAAATTAATTAACTATTAAAATATTTAAAAAATGAAAAATATAATTTTAGGAATGATGTTGCTATTTGTAGCCATTTCAACACAAGCACAAGAGAAAAAAAATAAGAATGCAAAATATGCTATTGAAGTAAATGGCAATTGCGATTTGTGTAAAAAACGAATTGAGAAAGCTGCTTTTTCGGTAGCTGGAGTAAAATCGGCGGTTTGGGATATTGAAACACATCAGTTAGCATTGATTTTAAACGAAGAAAAATGTTCGGTTTTAGATGTAAAAAAATCCATTGCAAAGGTTGGTCACGATACTGACGAAGTAAAAGCAACCGATTCCGACTACGAAAAATTGCATAGTTGTTGCCAATACGAAAGAAAATAACATAAATTTAATTGTATGAAAGCGTATTTATAATTACTTTCACAGACTTAAATAATACCAAAAGTAGTTATGACTCATTTTGACTGGAAGCAACTTTTTAATCCCGAGTTTTATATTTTGCTAGAAATTGGCGGAATAAAAATTGGATTGTATGTAGTGCTTTTTATAGTTTTTGCTGAAACAGGTTTGCTAGCAGGTTTTTTCTTGCCTGGCGATAGTTTGCTTTTCCTTTGCGGAATTTATAGTGAATCGTTGATGAAGCAATTTTCTACAGGAAGTCAGTTTTGGAATGTAACTTTTCTTGCGGCATTAATTTCGTTGATGGGAATTTGTGGAAATATGCTTGGTTATTGGGTTGGTTCTAAAAGTGGTTCTTATCTTTTTAAACGAGAAGACAGTTTCTTTTTTAAGAAAAAATACTTGTTTCAGTCGAAAGATTTCTTTGATAAATATGGAACAAAAGCAATAGTTTTCGCAAGATTTTTACCAATAGTGAGAACGTTTGCGCCTGTTGTAGCCGGAATTGTAGAAATGGACAAAAAGAAATTCATGTTCTTTACTATTTTAGGTTCTATTTTGTGGTCGTTCACCATGACTTTTGCTGGACATTATTTGTACGAACTTTTTAAAAACGAGTTTGGAATTGACTTAAAGCATTACATCGAGTTTATTGTAATTGGAATAATCGCAATAACAACAGTTCCTGTATTATGGAAGTTATTAAAGAAAAGAGTTCATATAGAATAATTTTTAAATTTATATAGAAAAACAAAATCCGCTCAATCAATTGATTAAGCGGATTTTTTTATTACTTCGTACTTCGTATTTTTAACCCCATACTTTAGAATTTTACATCATTCCTGGCATACCTCCACCCATTGAGTTTCCGCCACCATTTTCTTCTTTAATTTCTACTAGTGCACATTCTGTAGTAAGAATCATTCCTGCAACAGAAGCAGCATTTTCAAGAGCTACACGAGTTACTTTTTTAGGATCAATAATTCCTGCTTTAAGCATATCAACGTATTCGTCAGTTTTGGCGTTATAACCAAAATCTCCTGTTCCTTCGGAAACTTTTGCTACTACAACTGAACCTTCAAGTCCAGCATTTTCAACAATAGTTCTCAATGGTGATTCTACTGCGCGAGAAACAATTTGAATTCCTGTAGCTTCGTCAGCGTTATCAGCTTTTATTGATGCTAAAGCTGCTTTTGCTCTCAATAAAGCAACACCACCCCCAGCAACAATTCCTTCTTCAACAGCTGCGCGTGTTGCGTGTAAAGCATCGTCAACTCTATCTTTTTTTTCTTTCATTTCAACTTCAGAAGCAGCACCAACATAAAGAACTGCAACACCACCAGCTAATTTAGCCAAACGTTCTTGCAATTTTTCTTTGTCATAATCAGAAGTCGTAGTTTCCATTTGACTTTTGATTTGATTGACTCTGTTTTTGATTAAATCGGCATTACCAGCACCATTAACAATTGTGGTATTATC
>CANCFZ010000240.1 GCA_947377425.1 Flavobacteriaceae bacterium | reverse complement strand
TACTTTATCGGATTCAAAGTTCCCAAAGCATTTGAAATATGATTTACAGTTACAATTTTGGTTTTATCGGATAGTAATTTATCAAATTCTGAGATAATCAATTCGCCTTCATCGTTCATCGGAATTACCTTTAACGTTGCGCCAGTTTTTTCACATAGCATCTGCCAAGGCACAATATTGCTGTGATGTTCCAATGCCGAAACCAAAACCTCATCGCCAACTTTTAAAATCGAAGCAAAACCATTTGCCACAGCATTTATGGAATGTGTTGTTCCTGAAGTAAAAATTACTTCATACGGAAATTTTGCATTTATATGATGTTGGATTTTACCACGAGAAACCTCATAAGCATCAGTCGCTAATTGGCTTAGCGTATGAACTCCACGATGAATATTGGCATTAATTTCCTGATAATATTTGGCAATGGCATCAATCACAACTTGTGGCTTTTGCGAAGTTGCGCCGTTATCAAAATACACCAATGGTTTTCCGTTTACCTTTTGTGAAAGTATCGGAAAATCAGCTCTTATTTTATTTATGTCTAACATCTTATTTATAAAAATTCTAAATACAAAAGTAAGCAAATTGAAACGGAATTTTATCAAACGTTTGTTAATAATTATTGAATGTTTATCAAGCTTGAGATTTTATTTTAACCACATAGAAACATAGATTAAAAATCTTGAAAAAATGGAGATAGAAACTTTGTTTTTAACATAGCTATGAAAACTTTGACAAAACGAAGTGCCTTGATTTTAAAAAGTGAATATCTATGTTTCTATGTGGTTAAAAAAAATAATTTTCTAAATTGCATGAAAAATAATTTTAAATGAAAAAATTCCTTAAAATATTTGCGGTTGTAGTGCTACTACTTTTGGTTTATTTGCGAATTGCAGTTTATCCGCAATTAGATTTAATTTCTGGCTTTTCTTCTAAAAGTGTAGCTTCTGGACACTTTAATGACAATCGAACATTGGAAATCATAGAAAAAGGCGACAACGATATTCCGAAAATTGATTGGGCAACAAACACCATTAATGATAATGGAAAATTTGTAACATCAACTGTTTTTGGATTAAAAGAACGTAAAGCAATTTACCGTGAAGGACTTGGTGCAACTTTAATAAACGATAATTTTGATGTTTCTAAACCTTATGACGTTCCAAAAAGAACTCAAATTAAAAGAGCATTGCCTTTTCCATATGGAGATTTGGAATTGAAAGACACTGTTTTTTCAAACATTGATTATGCAAAATTAAATGCTGCTGTTGCTAATGCTTTTGATGAAAAAGGTGAAAAAGACAAACGAACTCGTTCTGTAATTGTAATTTATAAAGACAAAATTATTGCAGAAAAATACGATACTAATTTCAATAAAAATTCCAGAATTTTAGGTTGGTCGATGACGAAAAGTATTACGGCAACTTACTTTGGAATTCTAGAAAAACAAGGCAAATTTGACATCAACAAACCAGCGCCTATTGTGGAATGGCAAAAAGATGAACGTGCTATAATTACGACGAAGGATTTACTTCACATGAACTCTGGTTTGGAATGGGAAGAGAAATACGATAAAATTTGTGATGCTACAAAAATGCTATTTCAAGCCGAAGATATGGGACAAGTGCAACTTGAAAAACCAGCAAAATTTCCACCAAATTTACATTGGAATTACTCGTCTGGAACCACCAATTTATTGTCTAAAATTTTACGAAATCAATTTAAAACACATCAGGAATATTTAGATTTTTGGTATGCGTCGCTAATTGATAAAATTGGGATGAACTCTATGATTGTTGAAAGTGATATGACTGGAAACTTTGTGGGTTCGTCTTATGGTTGGGCAACTACAAGAGATTGGGTAAAATTTGGATTGCTCTATTTACACAAAGGAAATTGGAACGGCGAACAATTATTTAACGAAAGCTGGGCGAAATTTGTAGCCACGCCAACCAACACTTCCAACGGAAGATACGGCGGACAATTTTGGTTAAACTCTGGCGGATATTTTCCAGATGTTCCAAGAGACATGTTTTATGCAAGTGGTTATCAAGGACAAATGATTGCTGTTTTTCCAAGTCACGATTTGGTAATTGTGAGAATGGGATTGAAGGAAAATCCAGATTTTGATTTTAATGGATTGTTGAGTGGAATAATATCATCTGTAAAACAATAAACTTAACAGCAATGGTTTTATGATATACACAAAGAGCGCAAGGTTTTATACTTTGCGCTCTTTGTGATTTTCTTAGTGTCTTTGTGGTTAAACTTTACAAATCAAACCCCAAATTAACACCCAATTTTGTAGCGATAATTTTGGTAATTCGTTGTTTTAATTCTGGTATTTTGATGCTTTCAATTACTTCGTTTGAGAAGGCGTACATCAATAATGCTTTGGCTTCTTTCTTTGGAATTCCGCGTTGTTGCATGTAAAACATGGCGCTTTCGTCTAATTGACCAATCGTACAACCGTGAGAACATTTTACGTCATCAGCAAAAATTTCCAATTGTGGTTTTGCATTTATGGTTGCTTTATCGCTTAACAAAATATTATTGTTTTGCTGAAAAGCATCCGTTTTTTGCGCTTCTTTTTCTACAAAAATCTTTCCGTTAAAAACGCCTGTTGCGCTGTCATTCAAGATAGTTTTGTAATTTTGATGGCTTTCACAATTTGGAGTCGCATGCTGCACTAAAGTGTAATGATCTACGTGTTGCTTGTCGCCAATAATCGTAATTCCTTTTAAAGTTGAATCGATATGTTCGCCTTGATGATAGAAATTCAGGTTGTTTCTGGTAATATTTCCACCAAAAGTAAACGTGTGAACCGAAGCGCGGCTTTGCTCTTTTTGAGCGATGTAAGTATTGTCAATTAAATTCGCAGATTGTAAATCGTTTTGGATTTTGTAATAATCTACAATGGCACGTTTCTTCGCAAAAATCTCGGTTACTGAATTGGTCAAAACTGGATTTTCGTTTAACGATTGATGTCTTTCAATTATCTGAACATGAGCATTTTCACCCACGATTACCAAATTTCTTGGCTGAACCAAAAGTGCATTTTCTTTTCCTGTAGAAAAATAAATGATTTCGATTGGTTTTTCTACAACCTTGCTTTTTGGAATGTTGATGTACGCGCCTTCATTTGCGAAAGCAGTATTTAAAGTAGTTAAACTCTCATCTTTACTGGCAATTTTGTTGAAATATTCATCAATTACCATTTTATATTTGGGTTTTGTCAATGCTGATGACATTAAGCAAACATCCAATCCGTCATGCGTTGTTGACGATAGAAACGAAGAGAAAATTCCATCTACAAAAATGACTTTG
>CANCFZ010000239.1 GCA_947377425.1 Flavobacteriaceae bacterium | reverse complement strand
ATATTGTTTAAAGTCGCAGCCAGCATATCGGCAAGTTTGTTTGAAGCGCTTGTAGCAAATTGTTGATGTGAAACTCCTTTTGGAACATTGGCATCCGCTAAAGTCTCAAGAGATTTATCAACGTTATATTCTACATTCCCAACTTCAGTTGTAACTTCTTCTGCAATTTTAGGATTACGTAAGGATAAAGCGAAAAGCGAATCATCAACATGTTTAAATTGCTGTTTCAAATCTTGTTGAATTTTAAGGTTTTTATTGAATGATGGTGAGCCTCTTTTCAGACCTTTAAATTGTTTCATCACGTCTTCTTGAGAAAAAGAATAGGACAACAAGTTATCTAAAATTTGACGCAGCATTGCAATATCTTCATCCATTTGCTCTTGTTCACCAGCTTCCATACTCCCTTGCATGTCCTGACTCATTTGCTTCATTTTCTTAGAAGCACTTTTTTGTTTTGGTTTTGCACCAGCTTTAGAATCTTTCTTTAATTCATCTGAAGCTTTCTTTAAATCTTCATCAATACTTTTCTCTTTTGGAGCTGAATCTGGAAGTTCAACAGGAGCTTTTAATTCTTTATTATCTTTATCTAATTCTTTTAATTCTTCTTGAATTTTGTCAAACTCCTTATTGATTTCTTCTTGCTTTTCTGTAGAATTTTCTTTTTCATTTTCAGATAATTTATCTTGCTTTTCAGAAAGTTTATCTAATTTGTCGGCTATTTGTTCGGCTTTCTTTTCAACATAATATTTCTTAGTCAGCTCCACTAATTGTTGCAAACTTTTAGTTTGATTTTTACTTTGTTGTTTAAGTTTGTCCATCTTCTCAAACAACTCGTCTTTTTCTAATTTCTCATTAAGCTTTTGAAGTTCGTCTAAAAGTTTTTTGTTCTTTTCTAAATCTTTATCAACTTTATCCAATCTATCTTTTAGAAGTTCTTTTACTTCATCTTTCTTTTCGGTTTTAACTTTGTCAAGATTGTCTTTCATTTTCCCAGCAAAATTCTTCATCATTTCATCTTGCTTCTTTTGCTTGTCAAGAAAGTCATTTACCTTTTGTTGTTCCTTAAATTCTAGGTTGTCTTTCTCCTTACCCATTTTTTGCAACTTCTCCATTTCGTTCAATTGCTTGTCTTGAGTTTTTAGAGATTTCTCTAACGAATTAATATTGTCGTTTTGTTGTTGTAAAACTTGATCTTCTTTTTCGGTTTCTGTTGCGATTCTGTTTGAGAATACTGATGATTTGGTGCTTTTGAAATTATGCAAAGCATCGTTATCAAAAATTTCAAAATAATACTCATACGAAACGCCTTCTTCAACTGGAAGATTACTTGGAAAAGCAAACACAAACTGATCATACACGTCTCGCTTCACAGCAATTGTTCCACGTTTGGCTAAATTTTGTTTATCTTTTGGATAATAAATCACTTGAAGTTTAGAAAGTCCGTAATCGTCTGAAACTTGTCCTAAAACATAGTTTTTTTCAATTTTAAGGCTGTCTGGAGCGTTTCCTACTGAAATAGTTGGAAATTGATCTTTAACAACGGAAATTTGATAGTTTAGCTTTTCGTAATTCTGAACTTTATTATTGGAAGTAACAATTTGATAATCTGTATTTTGAACAATATTTTTAGATAATAAAAACTGATTGTCTTGTTTAGCAAAAGCATACTTTGCTGAAGCATTCAACCATTCTACTTTTTGTGTAGCCAATGTGTTCATTCTCCAAGTCACACGAGTTCCTTCTGGAAGCACTGCATTTCCGGTTCCTTTGATAACTTCTGATTTTTTATTCAAATATCCTGGAAAATTTAAAACCATTTCAAAGTTAGCAATCGATGGAACCGTGACCACATTCAATTCATATTCGTGAGAAGAAACGTCGTTAGCTTCTATGTGAAATTCTAAATTTTCTTTAGGTTTCGGAATCACAAATTGAAATTCACCTGATTTTTTGCTTTCCATGAAATAACTTTCGTCACCGATGAAAATCAAGGCGTTTTCAGGAACAACTTTACCAACTGTTTTGACTTTCAGAAGAAAATCTTGATTCTGTTCAGTTTGTAAATTTTTATTAAGAAGTTGGAATTCAAAAGGTGCTGGTGGCAAAAATTGTTCTTTGTAATGCACCACACGATTCAAACTTTGCGAAATAAAATTGCTGTTTCCGGACAAATAAAAGAACGCAAAAAATAGAATTGGAATAATGGCTAAAGGCAAAAATTTCTTGTTTGTTCCAAAATTGATTGCGTTTCCGAAAGGAACAGGTTGAAGTGTGCTGGCTTTTTGATCTATAGAAGCCAAAAGCAATTCTGAATTTTTCTGATGACTATCAGAATCTCTTGATAATTGCAAAAAGTTAGTAAGCTTATCACCTACTTCGTTAAAATGATTTCCGATGATTTTAGAGGCATCATCATAATTAATTCCTTTTTGAAGTTTGAATAATTTAAAGATTGGAAATAAAATAAATCGTAACAACAAAAAAAGTTCCACGACAATAAACGTCCAAAACAAAACAGTTCTAGCGGTTGGTTTTAACCAAAGAAAGTATTCCACAAAAAGTGTAAAAAGAAAATAAATCAAACCTATTCCGACGAAGAAAATGGTTCCACGTAGCAATTCGTTTATGTAAAACTTCTTAATAAACTGTTCGAGTTTATTGTAAATTATGTTCTGATTTTCCAAAATTGTTAATCATTTGTTTATAACCGATAAAAATACAAATTTATACTTAGCATAAAAGTTAAATCTTTCTAAAACGAAAAAGTAAATCTCAATCTCAAAAATCAATGTTGATAAAAACCTCAAAAAAGACAAATTGTTACTATAAAGTAAAAAAAATTGTTTAAAACTGACTATTGAAATTGACTTTTGAGATTGATTTTTGAAGTTGTATCTTTGCCCTTTGAATTAATTTTACACAAAAAAAATGTCTAAACAAGTTCGTGTGCGTTTTGCACCAAGTCCGACTGGACCTTTGCATATTGGTGGTGTTAGAACTGCCCTATTCAATTATTTATTTGCTAAGAAAAATAACGGCGTTTTCTATTTACGAATTGAAGATACCGATCAAAATCGTTTTGTTCCTGGAGCAGAAGAATATATTCTTGAAGCGTTAGAATGGTTAGGAATCGCACCAAGTGAAACTGTTGGAAAGAACGAAAAATTTGGACCTTACCGTCAATCGGAAAGAAAAGAATTATACAAACAATATGCGGATCAATTGATAAATTCAGGTTGGGCTTATTATGCTTTTGATACAGCCGAAGCTCTAGATACCCATAGAAAACAACACGAAGCCGAAGGAAAAATCTTTATTTACAATTGGCACAATCGGGAGAAATTAGATACTTCATTAGTGATTTCTA
>CANCFZ010000238.1 GCA_947377425.1 Flavobacteriaceae bacterium | reverse complement strand
ACAATTGGATTATCATTGGCCAAATAACTCAAAATTTCTTCACCAGTTGCGTATTGACCGGTTTTGGTCTTCTTTTGTTTTGCTCCGCCAATTTTCATTTTGTCAAATAAAACGTCGCCCAATTGTTTAGGAGAAGCCAAATTGAATTTCTCGCCAGCAGTTTCATAGATTTTTTGTTCTAATGCAGTACTTTCTTTTGCCATTTCAACTGACATTTCCTTTAGAAACGGAACGTCAAGATTGATGCCCTCCAATTCCATTGCCGCTAAAACTGGAATTAACGGAATTTCTATTTCATCAAATAATTTTTTGGTTTCAGCTTTGTCTAAAATCGGACTGAAATTTTGTTTCAATTGAAACGTTACATCAGCATCTTCGGCAGCGTATTCTTTGATTTCTTCCAAAGCAACATCTCGCATTGATTTTTGATTTTTACCTTTTTTACCAATTAAATCTTCAATGGATTTTGGCGAATATTTCAAATAAGTTTCACTTAAAACATCCATGTTGTGACGCATATCAGGATTTATCAAATAATGCGCAATCATCGTATCGAATAATTTTCCTTTGATTTCAATTCCGTAATGTGACAGAATTTTTAAATCATATTTTATATTCTGACCAATTTTTTCAATATTTTCATTTTCAAAAAAAGGTTTGAATTTATCTACTAAAACTTGAGCTTCTTCTTTATTTTCGGGAAACGGAACGTAAAAGGCTTTTCCTTTTTCAAATGAGAATGACATTCCAACCAATTCCGCATTCAAAGCATCAATTCCGGTAGTTTCAGTATCAAAACAAACAGAGGTTTGATTCATTAAATTTTGTAAAAGCAATTTCATAGGCAAATCACCTTGAATAATTTGGTAAAAATGTTCAGTGTTTTCTAATGTTGCATAATGAGAATGTGATTTTTCTTCGCCACTTTCTTCATCTGAAAATCCGAACAAATCAAATTGATCTTCGTTCGATTTTTTGGCTGGAGCTTTCTTTGCAGGTTGCGGCGCATCACTTGAATTTCCATTTCCATTCGTGTCAATTTCGTCGTATTCTTTTCCAGTTCCAAAATATTTGTCAAACTGAGCTTTCATTTGACGGAATTCCAGTTCTTGAAACAAAGCATCTGTCTTTTCTACATCGGGTTTGGATAATTCATAATCATTGGCATCAAATGTAACCGGGCAATCGAGTAGGATAGTAGCCAATTTTTTAGAAAGTATTCCCAATTCAGCATTAGCTTCAATCTTATCTTTGATAGCACCTTTTAGTTGATGCGTATTCGCCAGAAGATTTTCCATCGAACCATATTCTGCTAAAAATTTCTTAGCGGTTTTTTCACCCACGCCAGGTAATCCAGGAATGTTATCGGCTGCGTCGCCCATCATTCCTAAGAAATCTATCACTTGTAATGGATTGGTAATTTCAAATTTTTCCAACACTTCCGGAATTCCCCAAATTTCGATGTCGTTACCCATTCGTGCTGGTTTGTACATGAAAATATTTTCAGAAACCAATTGTGCAAAATCCTTATCTGGCGTAACCATGAATACTTTAAAATTCTCTTTTTCGGCTTGTTTTGCCAAAGTTCCAATTAAATCATCGGCTTCAAAACCTGCAACTTCTATAATCGGAATGTGCATTGCCTTTAATAATTCTTGAATGTATGGAACTGCAATTTTAATAGCTTCTGGAGTTTCGTCACGATGTGCTTTATATTCTTGATACATTTCGTAACGGTAATCACTTCCGCCTTTATCAAATGCTACGGCCAAATGATCTGGTTTTTCACGTTTGATAACATCCATCAAAGCGTTCATAAATCCCATAATTGCCGATGTATCCATTCCTTTAGAATTGATTCTAGGGTTTTTTATAAAGGCAAAATAGCCGCGAAATATTAGTGCGTAAGCGTCAAGAAGGTAAAGTCGTTTTTGTGACATATTGTAATTTTTATAAAGTGTAAAAATAGATAAACTTTCAAAAAGAAACATTTGTTTTTTGAATAGAATTTAAATGATTGTTAAAATATATTTAATGGTATCGATTGACATCAAGTTTCTTCGTTAATTTGTTAAAAATTTTATTAATGGCGTTTCGATTACTGATTTTATTTATAGTTATAGCATTCATAGAACTTTATGCTTTTCAGGCCGTGAAAACTTTTACAAAAGTGAGATGGGTTTTATGGACTTATATCTTTTTGTCATTGACAGCTATTGTTTTTATTGGATATCAGTTTACCAAATTTGATAGAAGTGTGGGGCAAACCAAAATGACAATGATCACATTAGGATTGTTGTTGTTGGTTTTGATTCCGAAATTGATTTTGACTTTAGTGTTGTTTTTTGAGGATATTTACCGAGTTTTATCGGGAACAATTTCAAAAATTTCAGGGAATGCTACAGATTCTTTTATTCCAGAAAGAAGAAAATTTGTAAGTCAAATAGCTTTGGGAATCGCAGCAATTCCGTTCAGTTCATTAATTTACGGAATGACTTTTGGCAAATACAATTATAAAGTTATCACCCAACAAATATTTTTTCCAGACTTACCCGATGCTTTTGACGGATTTAAAATCACTCAAATTTCAGATGTGCACAGCGGTAGTTTTGATAATCCTGAAAAGATTAATTATGCTATAGATTTAATAAACGAGCAAGAATCGGATATGATTTTGTTTACCGGTGATATTGTTAATACTCATGCTAAAGAAATGTTGCCTTGGATTGACACCTTTAATCGAATTAAGAAATTCGAATATGGAAAATATTCTGTTTTAGGAAACCATGATTATGGCGAATATGTAGATTGGAAAACAGCAAAAGAGAAAGACCAAAACTTTCATGATATAAAAGCATTGTATGGAAAAATTGGTTTTAATTTGATGTTGAACGAACACACTTATATTAAGAAAGGCAATGACAAAATTGCTTTAGTAGGCGTTGAAAATTGGGGTGTAAAATTTAAGAAAGCAGGTGATTTGCACAAAGCTTCAGAAGGATTGACCAAAGAAGAGTTTAAAATTTTAATGAGTCATGATCCAAGTCATTGGGATGCGGAAGTTAATAAACACCCAAAAGATTTTCATTTAATGCTTTCTGGTCACACACACGGATTGCAATTTGGAATAGAAATTCCAGGTTTTTTTAAATGGAGTCCAGCGCAATATGTTTATGAGCAATGGGCAGGATTATATGAAAAAGCGGGTAAATATATCTATGTAAATCGCGGATTTGGATTTCATGCTTATCCTGGAAGAGTTGGTATTATGCCAGAAATAACAGTAATTGAACTAAAAAAAGGGAAAAGTTTAGTATAATTCGTTAAATATGCTACATTTGTATAATAATATTTCTTTTTTAGGTAAGAAAATAATTAATA
>CANCFZ010000237.1 GCA_947377425.1 Flavobacteriaceae bacterium | reverse complement strand
TTGGAATTTCTGCTGGAAGTAAAGTAGTAAGAGCTTTGATTTTCTATCAATATGGTTTTTCAAATGTTTTTAATAACTTAAATAGCCAAGATAATTTAACAATATTAAATGGAAACAAAAGTTTTAAAGGAAACATAGGCACTTTAAGTGGACAGATTATTTTTAACTTATAACAAAAAAGCCCTGAATTTCAGGGCTTTTCTTTTTCTATAAATTAGTAATTGCTTTTTCCAATCGCTTGATGGTTTCGTCTTTTCCAATCAATTCTACTATATCAAAAAGATGTGGTCCTTTTAAAGCACCTACCAAACTCAATCTAAACGGTTGCATCACTTTTCCCATTCCAATTTCGTTTTTCGTCATCCAATCTTTTACAATAGTTTCAATGTTTATTGATGTAAAATCTCCAATATTTTCCAATACCGAAATCAATTGTTGCATTAAATTTGGTGTTTCTTCTTTCCAATTCTTAGCCGCTTTTTCATCATAAGATGTTGGAGCCACAAAGAAATAATCAGCCAAATCCCAGAAATCTGAAACAAAATTAGCGCGCTCTTTTATAGAAGAAATTATTTTTACAAGTGTTGTATAATCTACATCAATTCCTTTTTCATAAACAATAGGAGCAAAGGCTTTTGCTAAATCTTCATCACTTTGTTTTTGTAAATACTGATGATTAAACCATTTGTTTTTCTCTGGATCAAATTTTGCGCCAGCTTTATGAACTCTATTCAAATCAAATTTTTCTGCCAATTCTTCCAACGAAAAAATCTCTTGATCTGTTCCGTCATTCCAACCCAATAAAGCTAAAAAATTCACAACAGCTTCTGGAAAAAAGCCATTTTCTCTATAACCAGATGAAATTCCTTCTTCGGTTTTCCATTCTAAAGGAAATACAGGAAATCCCATTTTATCGCCATCACGTTTAGATAATTTTCCGTTGCCAATTGGTTTTAAAATCAATGGTAAATGAGCAAATTCTGGTGCTTCCCAACCAAAAGCTTTGTACAATAAACTATGCAAAGGCATTGATGGCAACCATTCTTCACCACGAATTACATGCGAAGTTTTCATTAAATGATCATCAACAATATTCGCTAAATGGTAGGTTGGCATTCCATCCGATTTGAATAAAACTTTATCGTCTAACAAATTAGTTTCAAATTTAATGTCACCGCGAATAATATCATGCAAATGCAAAGTTTCATTCACCGGAGTTTTAAATCTAATTACATAATCTTCACCAGCTGCAATTCGTTTATCAGTGTCTTCTTTTGATATAACCAAAGAAGTATCCAATTTTTCACGATTATGCCAGTTGTAAATAAAGGTTTTTCCTTCAGCTTCATGTTGTTTTCTATGTGCATCCAAAGCTTCGGCTGTATCAAAAGCATAATAAGCCCAACCTGAATTTATCAATTGATCCGCATATTGTTTGTACAATTCTTTTCTTTCCGATTGTCTGTAAGGTCCAAATTTTTCGTTTTTTCCAACTGTTTCACTTGGAGCAATTCCTAGCCAATCCAAAGCTTCCAAAATATATTCTTCTGCTCCAGGAACAAAACGATTTTGATCGGTATCTTCAATTCGTAAATAGAAAACGCCGTTATTTTTTTTAGCAAATAAATAATTAAATAAGGCAGTTCTAACACCACCAATATGCAAAGGTCCTGTCGGACTTGGTGCAAAACGCACACGAACTTGTTTAGACATTGTAATATAATTTGCTGCAAAGATAATCAGAAGTTGGGATTTGAAGTGAAATTTTCGTTTTAGAAAGATTTAACTTTTATGCTAAGTATAAATTTGTATTTTTATCGGTTATAAACAAATGATTAACAATTTTGGAAAATCAGAACATAATTTACAATAAACTCGAACAGTTTATTAAGAAGTTTTACACAAACGAATTGCTACGTGGAACCATTTTCTTCGTCGGAATCGGTTTGATTTATTTTCTTTTTACACTTTTTGTAGAGTATTTCCTTTGGTTAAAACCAACTGCTAGAACTGTTTTGTTCTGGACGTTTATTTTCGTGGAACTTTTCTTGTTATTGCGTTTTATTTTGTTTCCAATTTTTAAATTATTCAAACTTCAAAAAGGAATTAATTACGACGATGCTTCCAAAATCATCGGAAATCATTTCAACGAAGTAGGTGATAAGCTGACCAACTTTTTACAATTATCACAAGACACTAATAAATCAGAATTACTTTTGGCTTCTATAGATCAAAAAGCAAATACACTACAACCAGTTCCTTTTGGAAATGCGATTAATTTTGGAACAAACAAGAAATTTTTGCCTTTAGCAATTATTCCAATTTTGTTTTTTGCTTTCTTTTATTTGTCTGGAAACAGCAATTTTATTTCTCAAAGTTTGAATCGTGTGGTGCATTACAAAGAACAATTTTTGCCACCAGCACCATTTGAATTTCAACTATTAAATAAAAATTTACAAACCGAACAGAATCAAGATTTTCTTTTAAAAGTAAAAACCGTTGGGAAAGTTGTTCCAGAAAACGCCATGATTTTCATCGGTGACGAAAGTTATTTTATGGAAAGTAACAATGCTGGTGAATTTCAATTTGTGATTCCGAAACCTAAAGAAAATTTGGAATTCCATATTGAAGCGAATGATGTTTCTTCTCATGAATATGAATTGAATGTAGTCACAGTTCCATCGATTGCTAATTTCGAAATGGTTTTAAATTTCCCAGGATATTTGAATAAAAAAGCGGAAGTTATTAAAGGAACCGGAAATGCAGTGCTTCCAGAAGGAACTCGTGTGACTTGGAGAATGAACACATTGGCTACACAAAAAGTAGAATGGTTGGATGCTGCTTCAAAGTATGCTTTTGCTAAACAAGATAATCAGTTTTTATTATCTAAAAATATTATTCAAAATACAGATTATCAAATTGTTACTTCGAATAATAAAGTTCAGAATTATGAGAAGTTAAATTATCAAATTTCCGTTGTTAAAGATCAATTTCCAACTATTTCTGTAGGAAACGCTCCAGACAGCCTTAAAATTGAAAAAAACTATGTTTTAGGACAAGTTTCTGACGATTATGGACTTTCTAAATTGCAAGTTATTTATTATCCAAAAGACAAACCAAATTTATCCAAACGTGGAACAATTGCTGTGAAGCGAGATGTTTATGATCAGTTTGTGTTTGCTTTTCCAAGTAATCTTCCTGTTGAAGAAGGCGTTTCGTATGAGTATTATTTCGAAATTTTTGATAACGATGCTTTGCATAATTTCAAAAGCACAAAATCATCCGTATTCTCAAACAGAATAGCAACAGAAACAGAAAAAGAAGATCAAGTTTTACAACAACAAAACGACAATATTAATTCGTTAGAGAAATCTCTAAAAACTCAAGACAAGC
>CANCFZ010000236.1 GCA_947377425.1 Flavobacteriaceae bacterium | reverse complement strand
AAACGTTCTACTCCGCCAATCCATAAAGCCAAATCAGGATTTACAGGATTTTTTACTAATACAATTTTATCGGTATTTTGCAAAGCATCAGCAATTTCTTGAACTGCAAACGGATTTACAGTTGTTCGTGCTCCAATCCACAAAACATCGATATCGTGTTGTAAGGCTAACTTCACATGAGCCGCATTAGCAACCTCAACAGCCATTAGTAAACCTGTTTCAGCTTTAGCTTTTTGCAACCATTTTAATCCGATTTCACCAACACCTTCAAATCCACCTGGACGCGTTCTTGGTTTCCAAATTCCAGCTCTAAAAACCGACACTTTTGAATCTTTCAATTCCCGTGCAATTTTTAATACTTGCTCTTCCGTTTCTGCACTACAAGGACCAGCAATTACAAGTGGATGTGGCAAATTGAAGTTATTTAACCACGTTCTCATTTCTTTGTTATTTTCCATTTTTCTTTGAGTTTGTAGCTGGAAGTCGGTAGCTGGAAGTCTTCCTTCTAACCTCCATCTTCTAACTTCCTGCTATTTTAATATTTCTTTAATTCTATTCGTATTCTGCATTTCGTTATAAACTTCTTCGTAGTTATCATTTTCTAATAAATCTTTGAAATTAGATAAATTCTGAATGTATTCTTCTAACGATTTTATGACTTGTTTTTTATTTTGTTTAAAAATTGGTGTCCACATGGCTGGCGAACTTTTGGCTAAACGAACGGTACTTTCAAATCCGGAACCTGCCATATCAAAAATATCTTGTTCGTCTTTCTCTTTCTCAATTACTGTTTTCCCTAGCATAAATGAACTTATGTGCGACAAATGTGAAACATAAGCAATGTGTTTATCATGCGATTTTGGATCCATATATCTAATTCTCATTCCTAGTTTTTTGAACAAATCCATTGCTTTTTCTTGCAATTTGAACGTTGTTTTTTCAACTTCACAAATGATGTTTGTTTTGCCTTCATACAAACCTTTAATAGCCGCTTTTGGCCCTGAAAATTCCGTTCCTGCAATTGGATGACAAGCCATGAAATTTCTTCTTTTCGTATGATTTTCAATCGCTTCACAAATTGGATTTTTAGTTGAACCAACATCAAAAACCAAAGTTTGTTCTCCAATTTTATTCAAAATCTCGGGCAAAATTACTAAAGCCACATCAACTGGCACAGCAACGATTACTAAATCTGCGTTAATTAAATCATTTTCGGTTGCTTTTTGATCGATAATTCCGAGATTTATTGCTTCTTCAAGATGTTTTTCGTTGGCGTCAATTCCGAAAACAGTAGCGTCATCATAAATTGATTTGATGTCTAATGCCATTGAACCGCCTATTAATCCTGTTCCTATTATGTATATTTTCATGATTTTTTATTTTATTTCAGACGCGATGTATACGCGATGAATTTAGACGCGATAAATCGCGTCTCTACGTGAAACGGTTTATTGCTTCCACTATATTTTCTTCTTTTACGCATAATGAAAATCTTATGTAACCTTCGCCGTTGCTTCCAAATATTGTTCCTGGCGTTAGAAACAAATGCTTTTCATATAATAAATTATCAATAAATTCTTCTGATTGAATTCCAGCTGGTAATTTTGCCCAAACAAACAATCCAACCGAATTTTTATCAAACGTACATTCTAATTTTTCTGCCAATTGAAAGATTAAATTTCGTCGATTTGTATAAATTTCATTCTGACTTTCAAACCATTCTTTCCCTAATTTCAATGCTTCGATGGCGCCTTTTTGAATTCCGTAAAACATTCCCGAATCCATATTGCTTTTTACTTTTAGAATGGCATCGATAAATTTTGAATTTCCCAAAACCATTCCGACACGCCAACCTGCCATATTGAACGTTTTGCTCAATGAATTCAACTCTAATGCAATGTCTTTTGATCCCTCAATTTGAAAAATTGACAACGGATTTTCGTTCAAAACAAAACTATATGGATTGTCATTCACAATTAAAATGTTGTGCTTTTTTCCAAAATCGATTAAATTTTGATACAATCCTAAAGTTGCATTAGCGCCTGTTGGCATGTGTGGATAACCAACCCACATCAATTTTACTTTAGACAAATCCGTTTTTTCTAAAGTTTCAAAATCAGGTTGCCAATTATTTTCCTCTTTTAAATCATAGTAAACTGCTTTTGCCTGAACTAATTCCGTTACAGAAGCATAAGTTGGATATCCTGGATTTGGAATTAAAACAGCATCGCCTTCATTCAAAAAAGCTAATGAAATATGCATGATTCCTTCTTTCGAACCCATCAATGGAAGAACTTCAGTAGTTGAATTTAATTCAACATTAAAATTAGTTGAATAAAAATCAGCAAAACCTTGTCGTAATTCTGGCAAACCTTGATAGCTTTGGTATTCGTGCGCTTTTTCGTCAAACATTGCCTTCTGAATTGCTTCAATCACTGATGAATGAGGCGCCAAATCTGGACTTCCAATTCCCATATTGATGATTGGTTTTCCTTCGGACATTAGTTGTCTTACTTCTTTCAATTTTCTGGAGAAGTAGTATTCTTGAACGGTTTCTAGTCTTTTTGCTGTTTGTATCATTTCAATTTGGTTATCTGTTAATTTGGTTATTGTACTGTCGAATAACCAAATCAACGAATTAACTTATTATTGTATTCTCCTAAAACCTTGAATTGATTGGTCATTATTTCTAAAATCTTAGTGGCTTTTTCATAATGTTTGTACTTTTCAAAAACTACATCTACAAAAAAGGAATATTGAAAAGGTGTTTCTATTATGGGCATCGATTGGATTTTAGTTAGGTTTAATTTGCAATTAGTCATTACATTTAAAACTGTTGCCAAACTTCCGGGCGTGTCGTCTAATTCGAATTTTAATGATGCTTTGTTTACTTCTTCTTTATTTATTTGACTTTTTTCTTTACTAATGATGAAAAACCGAGTCATATTATTGTTTACAGTTTGAATTTCGGGCGCAATTATGTTTAAATCATATAATTCTGCTGCTACTTTACTTCCGATTGCGGCAATTCCTTTTATTTGATTTTTATGAATTCTTCTAGCTGTTTCAGCGGTATCGTTGTCTTCAACTAATTTGATGTTTGGATGTTTTTTTAAGAAATCCATACATTGCAACAATGCCATTGGATGTGAATGTACTTCTTGAATTTCTTCAAATCTTTGTTCTTTTAAAACCATTAAATTCTGAATAATATCCAAATAATATTCGCCAATGATGTGAAAATTATTCTTATCAATTATAGCGTAATTTGGAATTATTGAACCTGCTATCGAATTCTCAATCGCCATTACAGCTAGTTGCGATTGATTGTTAATCAAACTATTGGCAAGTCCTTCAAACGACAAACATTCATCAATAGCAACATTTTCTTGAAAATATTCTAAGGCTAC
>CANCFZ010000235.1 GCA_947377425.1 Flavobacteriaceae bacterium | reverse complement strand
GACAACGAACGATTGATAAATTCCTTGAAAAATCTTCGTGATATTGGAAATTCTGTTCTGGTTGTAGAACACGACAAAGACATGATTGAATGTGCCGATTATGTGATTGATATTGGTCCAAAAGCTGGAAAATTTGGTGGAAACATCATCAGCAAAGGAACGCCAAAAGAGTTGTTGAAAGAAACAACAATTACAGCGCAATACATAAACGGTACGATGAAATTTGACATTCCTAAAACACGCCGTGAAGGCAACGGCAAAGCGATAAAATTATCTGGCGCAAGCGGAAATAACCTAAAAAATGTTTCGGTAGAATTTCCGTTAGGAAAACTAATTTGTGTAACCGGAGTTTCAGGAAGCGGAAAATCAACATTGATTAACGAAACGCTCTACCCTATTTTAAACGCACACATTTACAACGGAGTGAAAAAACCACAACCTTACAAAAAAATTGAAGGTTTAGAACATATTGATAAAGTAATTGACATCGATCAAAGTCCGATTGGAAGAACACCTCGTTCTAATCCAGCGACTTACACTGATATTTTTAGTGAAGTTAGAAATCTTTTTACGATGACGCCAGAAGCCATGATTCGTGGTTACAAAGCAGGACGTTTTAGTTTTAATGTAAAAGGCGGACGATGTGAAACCTGTGAAGGTTCTGGAGTTCGAACGATTGAAATGAGTTTCTTGCCCGATGTTTATGTAGAATGTGAAACTTGTATAGGAAAACGTTTTAATCGTGAAACTTTGGAAATCAGATTTAAAGGAAAATCAATTTCAGATGTTTTGAATATGACAATTGATGAAGCTGTTCCATTTTTTGAAAATATTCCTAAAATTCAGCGAAAAGTGCAGACTTTGCAAGATGTTGGATTGGGATACATAACCCTTGGTCAACAAAGTACAACGCTTTCTGGTGGCGAGGCTCAACGTATAAAACTATCGGCAGAATTGTCTAAAAAAGATACCGGAAATACGTTTTACATCATGGATGAACCTACAACTGGTTTACATTTTGAAGACATTCGAGTTTTGATGGACGTAATAAATAGATTAGTTGACAAAGGAAATACGGTGTTAATTATTGAGCACAATCTTGACGTTATTAAACTTGCCGATTACATCATTGATGTTGGTTTGGAAGGCGGAAAAGGTGGCGGAGAAATCATCTGTAAAGGAACTCCCGAGGAAATTGTAAAGAATAAGAAAAGTTATACAGCGCAGTTTTTGAAAAAAGAATTGAAATAACATATTTATATGATAAATCAAATAACAATACCAACCCAACGACTTTTATTGAAAAGCATTACTCCTGCTATTATTCATGAGTTATTCAATACCAAAACCAAAGAAGAAATCATGGATTATTTTGGGGTTGATGAAGCTGGATTTCAACATTATAAAGACATCCATGAAAAAGGTGTGGAAACTCATCGCTTGTCGGTGTTTGTTTTTTTACTGATTGATAAGGAGTCAAACCTGCCTATTGGTGAATGCGGTTTTCATACCTGGAATGCTACTCACAGCCGTGCAGAAGTATTTTATATTCTGCGAAACGAAGCTTTCAAACAAAAAGGTTTAATGAAGGAAGCTTTGAAAGATGTTCTAGAATATGGCTTTACCGAATTAAAACTTCATAGAGTTCAAGCTTTAATTGCAGCCGAAAACCAACCTTCATTAAAATTATTACAGCGTTTTGGATTTACCAAAGAAGGTACCATGCGTGAAGATTATGTTGTAGAAGGTAAAAATGAAGATTCCGATTGTTACTCTTTGTTGAAATGGGAATGGGAAAATAAAAATTAGAATAATGAAGCATACATTATCTACTTTCTGTATTATAAAAAAAGAATTACTTTAGCACGTTTGATTAAAATAAAAAATACTATTATGGCATTTAACGATTACGAAAACGAAGACCACAGAATACAAGATAAATTAAAACAAAAAACTTGGAATGAAATCAGAACCAACGACTCCTGGGCGATTTTTAAAATCATGTCAGAGTTTGTAAATGGGTATGAATCAATGGCTCGAATTGGTCCTTGTGTTTCAATATTTGGGTCTGCAAGAACAAAACCAGATGATAAATATTATGAATTAGCGGAACGAACTGCCTATAAAATCAGTAAAGCAGGTTACGGAGTTATCACGGGTGGTGGTCCTGGAATTATGGAAGCCGGAAATAAAGGTGCACATCGTGGTGAAGGAACTTCGGTTGGATTAAACATTGAATTGCCTTTTGAACAACACTATAATCCTTATATCGATAAAGATAAAAATCTAAACTTTGATTACTTTTTTGTGCGTAAAGTAATGTTTGTAAAATACTCTCAAGGATTTGTAGTAATGCCCGGTGGTTTCGGAACGTTAGACGAAATGTTTGAAGCTGTAACCTTAATTCAAACTAAGAAAATTGGCAAATTTCCAATTATTTTGGTTGGAACCGAATATTGGTCAGGATTGTTAGATTGGATTAAAAACGTGATGATTGACAAACAAAAAAATGCCAATCCCGAAGATATGAACTTAATAAAATTGGTTGATACCGAAGACGAAGTGGTTGAAGCATTGGATAATTTCTACAAAAAATACAATTTAAGTCCGAACTTCTAATTTTTTTTAAACCACAAAAGACACAAAAGAAAATTCAAAACTTTTGTGTCTTTTGTGGTTAATTATTTTCAAAAAATATGTTTTTCAACTCGTTACATTTTGCCCTATTTCTGCCTATAGTTTTTATACTGTATTGGTTTGTTGGGCATAAATCTAAAATAAATCAGAATTATATTTTGATTTTAGCGAGTTATTATTTCTATTCCTGTTGGGATTGGAGATTTTTATTCCTATTGGTATTTTCAACTTTATTGGATTATGTTTCTGCAATGAAAATTGAAAAAAGCAAAACACAATCCGAACGAAAAATGTGGCTTTGGCTTTGCATTTCAATCAATTTAGGATTTCTTGGAGTATTCAAATACTATAACTTCTTTGCTGCTTCATTTGCCGAAATGATGCATTCCTTCGGGTTTTCTGTAAGTCCAATTTTATTGAAATTGATTCTTCCAGTTGGAATTTCATTCTATACTTTTCACGGACTTTCATATATAATTGATATTTATTACAAACGAATTAAATCAGAAAGAAATTTTGTTGATTATTCTTTGTTTGTAAGTTATTTTCCTTTGTTAGTTGCTGGACCAATTGAACGTGCAACACACTTATTACCACAAATAAAAGTCAGAAGAAAATTCAATTTCCATAAAGCTCAAGAAGGCATTTATCAAATTGTTTGGGGATTGGTTAAAAAAGTTGTGATTGCCGATTCTTGTTCGATTTATGCCAATGAAATCTTCAATCATTATACAACCATGAATTCCTTATCATTAATTTTAGGAGCCATTTACTTTGCTTTTCAAATTTATGGCGACTTTTCAGGATATTC
>CANCFZ010000234.1 GCA_947377425.1 Flavobacteriaceae bacterium | reverse complement strand
CTATTCTGTCATTTAGAAATTCGAGAGCTTATGTACCCATGTTAGATTATTCTATTTGGTACAAATTATTTTCGTTTAATTTCAGACCACTGTTTTTTGATGCTCCTACATTATGGGCATTATTAGCAAGTTTTGAGAATGCTTTTGTTCTGTTATTCCATGTTTTGTTTATTTGGTTACTTATTGTAAACTATAAAAAAAATCAGTTTTCAGATTGGATGAAAATTGTTTTTTTATTTACTTTAGTTACTAGTTTAGTTTATGTGCAACGCTATGCCAATTTGGGTATTTTTATGAGAACAAAAATCATGTATCAGCCTTTTATGTTATTGGTTATAGTACATTTAATGCAGCAATATTTAAGTAGTCAAAAGTTAAAAAAATAAATGGATAAGTCAAAGCTAATTCGCATTACAACTGTTCCTCTATCTTTAGATAAATTATTGTCTGGACAATTAAATTTTATGCAGTCCTATTATGATGTGGTAGCAGTTTCTTCCGAAAAAGACTATTTGGAACGTATTGGAACTAGAGAAAATGTAAGAACATTTCATTTAGAAATGTCTCGAAAAATAACACCAATCAAAGATTTTATTGCAGTTGTGAAATTATTTTTGTTTTTAAAAAACGAAAAACCATTAATTGTTCATACTCATACTCCAAAAGCTGGAATTGTTGGAATGCTTGCGTCTAAGCTGGCTGGTGTGCCTCATAGATTTCATACAGTAGCCGGAATGCCTTTATTAGAAGCAAAAGGATTTACAAGAAAAATTTTAAACTTTGTAGAGAAAGTTACTTATGCTTGTGCCACAAAAGTATATCCAAATTCTTTTGGGCTTCTAACAATAATTTTAGAAAATAATTTTTGTAATTTAAACAAATTAAAAGTCCTTGCAAATGGCAGTACAAATGGAATTGATACCTCCTTTTTTTCTAATTCGTGGTTTAGTATTGAGCAAAATCGAAACCTAAAAATACAACTAAATATTACAGAAGATGATTTTGTATTTGTATTTGTTGGTAGATTAGTGCGCGACAAAGGTATTAACGAAATGGTTTCTGCATTTGAAAATTTGCAAAAAGATAATAATAGAGTAAAACTACTTTTGGTTGGAGATTACGAATCTGATTTAGATCCTCTTTTACCCGAAACTATGGATAAGATTCAAGAAAATAAGTCTATAATTTCTGTTGGTTTTCAAAACGATGTAAGACCCTTTTTTGCAATTTCTAATGTGCTTGTTTTTCCTAGTTATCGAGAAGGATTTCCTAATGTGGTTTTACAAGCAGGCGCTATGGGATTACCCAGTATTGTTAGCAATATCAATGGTTGCAATGAAATAATAATTAATAGGCAAAACGGATTGATAATTCCTGTAAAAAATCAACAATCACTATTTGATGCTATGAAATTAGTGTATAATGACATGAGTTTGTATAATAATTTAAGAAGTAATTCAAGACAAAGAATAGTAGATTTTTATGAACAAAAAGTAGTTTGGGAAGCCCTTTTAAAAGAATATGAATTTCATTAATCTATAAATTTCACAAATTCTGGATTCTGAATTTAATTTAAAAGTTTATTTTTACCAAAACAAGTACAATGTATAAAGCTATTATAAAACCTATATTCGATTTTTTTTCTGCCTTATTAGGGTTGGTTCTTTTAATACCTTTTTTTTTACTAATTACTTTTTTTTTATTTTTTGCCAATGATGGGAAACCATTTTTTTTTCAATCGCGACCGGGTAAAAATGGAAAAATTTTTAAGATTGTGAAGTTTAAAACGATGAATGATAGAAAAGATGAGAATGGAAAATTATTGCCTGATTCAGAACGATTAACCAAAGTTGGGAAATTTGTTAGAAAAACATCATTGGACGAAATCCCACAATTATTGAATGTTATAAAAGGAGATATGAGTTTGATAGGTCCAAGACCATTGTTAACGCAATATTTACATTTATATAGCGATTTTCAAAATAGAAGACATGAAGTAAAGCCAGGTATTACAGGTTGGGCACAAGTGAATGGTAGAAATGCTATTTCGTGGGATAAAAAATTTGAGTTTGACGTTTGGTATGTTGACAATGTCTCCTTGTTTTTAGATATAAAAATACTTTTCAAAACCGTTTTAAAAGTTATAAAAAGTGATGGTATTAACGCTGTTGATGCAGCAACAATTGAACCTTTTGATGGGAAATAGTGTAACACTTTTTGGAGCAAGCGGTCACGGTAAAGTAATAATAGACATTTTAAAATGTAGTTCAATTTCTATTGATGCTGTTATTGATGATAATCCAAAATTCGAATTTATATTTGAAATTCCAGTTGTAAAAACATCTAATTTTGATTTTAATACAATTAGAAATATGATAATTTCTATTGGAAATAATAAAGTTAGAAAGACTATTTCAAGTAGATTAAATGTTAATTATCTAAATGCAATTCATCCAACAGCAATTATTTCAAAAGATTCTAAAATAGGAGTTGGAACAGTAATTATGGCTGGAGCAATTGTAAATCCGGATGTAACTATTGGTAATCATTGTATAATTAACACAGGAGCAATTGTTGAACACGATTGTTGTATAGAAGATTATTCACATATTTCGCCAGGCGTTTCTTTGGCAGGTAATGTTTCTATAGGTGAAGGAGCGCATGTTGGAATTGGGGCATGCGTAATTCAAGGGGTTAAAATAGGGAAGTGGTCTGTTGTAGGAGCAGGAGCAGTTGTTTTGAACGATATCCCTGATTTTGCTACAGCCGTTGGAAATCCTGCAAAGATTATAAAATATAATCAAGAAAATTAAGTATAGTATCCTTCCTAAGAATGAAAAATACATTAATTAATTTCTGTTTTAGTGTTAAAATACAAAATCAAATTGTAAATTTGCAATCTTGACTTTTTTTGAGTTGAATTTCTGATGTTTTACATTACAATTTTTATTAAATTATGATAAAAAAAATATTCCTTTTAATAATCATTTCATTGATTATTCAATCTTGCGCTAATAAAAAAGACCTACTCTATTATCAGAATGTTGTAGAGGGTTCTCAGGATAAAATTAATTTCCTTTCAACTAAAGTACAAATTAATGATATTTTATATATTAAAGTTTCAGCCATAATTCCAGAATCGGTAGAACCTTTTAATATTAATATGAATACTACAAATTCTAATAATCCGTCTACTCTTAGACTTTTAGGGTATTTAGTGACAGAAGATGGAGAGATAGTTTTTCCAATATTGGGAAATTTAAAAGTTAAAGGATTGACGCCATTAGAGATTCAAAAAAACATAGCTAAATTACTTAATGATAGTGGATATGTCAAAGATCCAACAGTCAGTGTTAGAATTGTTAACGGTAAAGTAACGGTTTTAGGAGAAGTTAATGTTCCGGGCACTTATAGTTTTGATGAGCAAAGTATTTCTTTTAATCAAGCTATAGGATATGCAGGAGGATTAACCATCAA
>CANCFZ010000233.1 GCA_947377425.1 Flavobacteriaceae bacterium | reverse complement strand
ATTATTTTCTAATTTTTTTCTGTTAGTAATATCTATAAGCGTTGTTAAATAACAAAGTTCCTCATCTATTTCAATAGTTTCGACATAAAATATTACATCTATTATAGAGCCATCATTCTTTTTAAATTTAGATTCTATATTTTTGGTTTGACCATTATTTTGATCTAAATATTTTGTTTTTTCTTGAACGTCATCATGATTTATCATGTTAAATTCACTTGCCAAATGATTTATGAGTTCTTCTTTACTATAGCCAGACATTTCGCAAAATGATTCATTTACATACTTAAATTTTCGTTCTTCAATATTTGTAATTGCAATAGCTACAGGGTTTGATTCAAGAATTTTATATAATTTTTCACGAGAAGCTTCTATTTTTTGTGCGGCTTCATGGCGTTCGGTAATATCGCGTGCATTAGCATAAAGAACTTCTCCAACCGGAATTACATTCCACTCTAGGTATTTGATAGTGTTATTTTTACACACAAATCGACAACTAAAGTTTAAGGTTGGTTTTCCTTCAATTAATTTACTGAACTCTTCCATGCTTTTTTCAAGATCTTCTTTGTGGATAAATTCAAAAAAAGTGGTAGTTAATAATTCTTGTTCGGTATAGCCTAATATTTTTTCAAAAGCAGGGTTAACTTTTTTAAAGAAACCGTCATTTCCGGCAATAGCAATCATATCTGGCGATATTGTGTATACCATATCACGTTCTTCTTCGGCCTTTACTTTTTCATGAATATCTCTTAAAATGACCACTGCTCCAATGATAGTTCCTTTTTTATCATGTATTGGTGCTCCACTGTCTTCAATAAAAATTCTCACATTATCTTTTCTAATTAGGACAACATCTTTATTTAAAGAAATTGTTTTATTTTCATTCAATGCATTTATTGTTGGATTTTTTAATGTTATGCCTGTTTTATAATCTATAAGACTAACAACTTGGTTAATGCTTTTTCCAACGGCTTCTTCATTGGTCCATCCGGTAATTTTAGTTGCGGCATCATTAAGCATCGTTACAATGCCTATAGTGTCTGTAGTAATAACAGCATCACCCATGCTAATAAGAATTTGGTTGTGCCATTCATTTTCAATAAATAATTGTTCTTCTTTCTTTTTCAAACGTCGTAATTGTTTGAATAAATTACTGAATACTAATAAAAAAATTGTTAGAATACTCCAAATTCCAATAAGTAGAATATTTTTAACAGCCTTATTAGATAATTGACTAGAAACAACTTGTTGACGTAATAATTGGTACTCTTCTTTATCAAATCTATTAAAAATAGTACGAATAGAATCCATTATAATTCTCCCTTTTCCTTGGCTGATTAAATTTACAGCTTCTTTTTTTCCATTATTTTTTCTAATCAACAAGATTTGATTAATGCGATTGTATTTCTGTTTGATTAAATATTCTAATCTTAAAATTTCTTTAATTTGATGTGTGTTATTTGAAACTAAATAGGAAAGCCTAGATGAAAGGCTATCTTTAATTTTATTAGAACTAATTAAAGGTTCAAGATATTTTATATTATCAGTAATTATATAACCACGTTGAGATGTTTCGGCATCTTTAATTATCGATTGCAATTGTTTGCTGGTGGCTAATACTTCATAAGTATGATTAACTAAAATTTCGTTTTTGTTATTTTTATTAAAAGAATCAAAAACAAATACACCTAAAATAAGGATAATTGTTAGTGTTAGAATGAATCCGAAATTCACTAATTTTGTTCTGTAAGTCCAATACATAAAAAATGAGGTTATTTTTTAAAAAATTAGTCAATTTAGATAATGTGTACTATTTTTTACACATTAAGAGATTCCCTTCATTTGATTTTCAAATCCTTTGTCAAATATAAACAAAAAATGTAGAAATATCGCTACATAATTACACCCGACGAATTCTAATTATTTTCAACATATTTCTTAAAATTATTCAAAATAGCTTGCCAACCGCCTTTCTGCATTTCAATTGGGTTTTGATTTTCGGCTTCAAATGTTTCTATAATTTCTACTGTATCTCCAATAGTAACAAAATCAACAGCTGCAGTTCTTCCGTCGTCCATAGTATATTTTATGACTTTATTAATTATGACTTCGGTGTAAGTACCACCAAAATCAAAACTAAAACTACCGTCTTTGGCAGCCATAGTAAAAACAAATTTTCCATCAACTTTTAAATCGTTTATAGCTTTAGGCGTGTGCCAATCATCCGAGGCATTATTCCATTGTTCAATGTGTTTTGATGCTGTCCAATAGTTCCAAACCTTTTCTATTGTTTCATTTATGGTGCATTCTACGGTAATTTTTGTTTTATTTTCCATCATAAGTATCTTGTAGTTTTTGACAATCAATTTTTTTCATTTGCAGCATAGCATTCATCACTCTACTGGCTTTTTCTTGTTTTTTATCACTCATTAATTGAATTAATAATTTTGGAATTACTTGCCAAGAAATACCAAATTTATCTTTTAGCCATCCACATTGGCTTTCTTCTCCGCCATTTGCAATAAGTTGGTCCCAAAAAAAATCTACTTCTTCTTGATTTTCACAACTCACAAAAAATGAAAACGCTTCATTGAAACCAAAATTATGTTCCATTTGGCTTTCCATTGCTCTAAATGATTGTCCGCATAATTCAAATTCTGCAAATTGAATGTTGTTTTCAAAACCGGGATAAGCATCTCCAAATCTAGTTACAGCAACCTTTTCGGATGTGTCAAACAATGAAGTGTATAAATCAATGGCTGCTTCTGCATTTCCAAATTGTTCTTTAACAAATAATAATGTTGGTGCAATTTGTTGGTCTTTATCGCCAAAAAATAATTGCCATGACAAACCAAATTTATCATTAACCCACCCATATTTTTTACTCCAAGGATATTCGTTAAGCCCCATTAATACAGTTCCGTCTTCTGATAATTTTTGCCAAAGTAGATCGATTTCATCAAAATTATTGCAAGTAACAAATAGCGAAATGGCATTCGAAAATTTGAATTGTGGTCCGCCATTCAAAGCCATAAATTTCATTCCATTAAGTTGAAAATTGGTAATCATCGGATTTACATTATCAACACTTGAATTCTTAAATAAAGAAGTATAAAACTTAGCAGCTTCTTCGGCTTGCCCATCATACCATAGAAATGGAGTTATTTTTTGCATTGTTTTTGGTTGTTTAAATTCAACAAAGAATCAAATAGTTAATTACAAATTTAATAAATTCTTTCAAAACAGTTTTAAAATTATGTAACATAAAAAAAATAGTTTTTTGTTTTTAACAATTACCTTACATTTGTGTAAAATAAAACAAGTCATTTGTGATTGCCACTAATAAACTCAAGATTTTCAACGATCCAATATATGGTTTTATAACCATTCCGAATTCCTTAATTTACGATTTAATTCAGCATCCTTATTTTCAGCGTTTGCGTCGTATTTCTCAAATGGGAATGTCCTATTTGGTTTATCCAGGAGCACATCA
>CANCFZ010000232.1 GCA_947377425.1 Flavobacteriaceae bacterium | reverse complement strand
GTTTGGAAATCAATTATTTATGTAAAACACTTTTGTTTTTCTATCGCTTAAAGAAACTCACGAAAAACAAAATACAAATTTTTATCAGCATGTCTGAATTAAACAAAGAACAACAAGCGTTTTTAAACGAATTTAACTGGCACAATTACTCTGAAGGAATTGATTTAGTTGACGAAAAAAACTTACAAGAATTTGAAGATTTAGTATCAAAAACTTTTATTGATACAGATCAAGAAGAAGTAGTAGAAGGTGTAGTAGTAAGAATTACTGACCGTGACGCTATTGTTGACATTAATGCAAAATCGGAAGGTGTTATTTCTTTAAACGAATTCCGTTACAACCCAAACTTAAAAGTAGGTGATAAAGTTGAAGTGCTTATCGACATTCGTGAAGATAAAACAGGTCAATTAGTATTATCTCACAGAAAAGCTAGAACAATTAAATCATGGGATAGAGTTATTTCTGCTAATGAAACAGGTGAAATTGTTACAGGTTTTGTTAAATGTAGAACTAAAGGTGGTATGATTGTTGACGTTTTCGGAATCGAAGCTTTCTTACCAGGTTCACAAATTGATGTGAAACCAATCCGTGACTATGACGTATATGTGAACAAAATGATGGAATTTAAAGTTGTGAAAATTAATCACGAATTTAAAAACGTTGTTGTATCGCACAAAGCGCTTATCGAAGCAGATATCGAAGTTCAGAAAAAAGAAATTATTGGTCAATTAGAAAAAGGACAAGTATTAGAAGGTGTTGTTAAAAACATTACTTCTTATGGTGTGTTTATTGACTTAGGTGGTGTTGATGGATTAATCCACATTACTGACCTTTCTTGGTCTAGAATTAATCACCCAAGTGAAGTTCTTGAATTAGATCAAAAATTGAACGTAGTTATCCTTGATTTTGATGACGAAAAAACAAGAATCCAATTAGGATTGAAACAATTAAACGCTCACCCATGGGATGCACTTGGTGCTGAACTTAAAGTTGGTGACAAAGTGAAAGGTAAAGTAGTAGTTATTGCTGATTACGGTGCTTTCATTGAAGTTGCTGAAGGTGTTGAAGGTTTAATTCACGTTTCTGAAATGTCTTGGTCTACGCATTTACGTAGCGCTCAAGATTTCGTAAAAGTGGGTGATATTGTTGAAGCAGTTGTATTAACTCTTGACAGAGACGAAAGAAAAATGTCATTAGGTATCAAACAAATGACTCAAGATCCATGGACAGATATCACTTCTAAATATCCAGTAGGTTCTAAACATACAGGTATCGTTAGAAACTTTACAAACTTTGGTATTTTTGTAGAACTTGAAGAAGGAATTGATGGATTAGTTTACATCTCTGACTTATCTTGGACTAAAAAAATCAAACATCCATCAGAATTTGTTAACGTAGGTGACAAATTAGATGTAGTAGTATTAGAATTAGATGTTGACGGACGTAAATTATCTTTAGGTCATAAACAAACTACTGCTAATCCTTGGGACAAACATGAAGATGCTTTCGCAGTTGGAACTATCCACAACGGAACTATCGCTGAAATTGTTGACAAAGGTGCTACTGTAGATTTCGGAGAAGATGTTGTTGCATTTATTCCAACACGTCACTTAGAAAAAGAAGATGGTAAAAAATTGAAAAAAGGCGATGTAGCTGATTTTAAAGTTATCGAATTCAACAAAGAATTTAAAAGAGTAGTTGCTTCGCATACTGCAATCTTTAGAGAAGAAGAAGAAAAAAATGTTAAAGCTGTTGCTGAATCGGTTTCATCTAACAACAATTCATCGTCAGCTTCTACTTTAGGAGATAACAATGATATCTTAGCTGAATTAAAAGCTAAAATGGAAAAAGGAGGAAACTAATTTCTCTAGATTTCTAAAATACTTTAAAGAAGCCGTCTCAGAATTAATTTGGGACGGTTTTTTATTTTTTTATGAAGAACGTAGAAATTCTCTTTAAAATAGTTAAATTTCCATGTTGATTATTATTTAACGTTAAAGAATAGCGTAAACATGAATCTTCATTGTGTTTGTTTTCATCTGTTACATCAAAAACATTCTGTTGACATAATGTGCAAAATCTAATTTTTTCTTCTGTATTGAGCTCTAACCAGTTTTCCTGACAAGGTTTTGGAATAACAGGTTTGGTTTTATTTAACATTATTGATTAATTTTTATCTCAAACATTTTATCCCAATTTTTTCCAGTAACGAAGAATGTTTTTGTTTTTGGATTATAGGCAATTCCGTTTAAAACGTCTACATCTGCTAATTTTGTTCTTTTCTTTTCTAAATCAGATAAATCTAACATAGCTTCAACAGCACCATTTTTTGGATTGATAACGATAACAAAATTTCTTTGATAAATATTACTATAAATTTTTCCATCAACCCATTCTAATTCATTTACATAAGGAACTTTTGAATTGGCAGAATAAACATTTATGTAATCAATTTGTTGTAAATTTTCGGGATTAACAATGTGTATTTTTTCAGAACCATCATTATAATATAAATTTTTACCATCATTTGTCATTCCCCAACCTTCCATTGGTTTATAATAAGATAGTGTTTTCAATTTCTTGAATGTATTTACGTCATAAACATAACATTCATTTTGCTTATATGTTAATTGATAGATTTTTCCATTCAAAATAGAAATTCCTTCTCCGAATATTTCTTCTGGATATTCTACTTTTTTCAACACTTTACCAGTTTTATAATCTACTTTCCTCAAACTAGAAATTCCTTTTATTCCAGTATCATTTCCAGCTCCATTTCCTGTTGCTTCATAAAGAGTATCATTATAAAACTCTAAACCTTCAATATAAGCTTGATGATCATGCGGGTAAGTGTTTACAATTGTATATGAAAGTACCTTCGGAGTAATGTCTGAGATCAATTCAACTCTTGATGAATCTACTTCTTTTTCGCCTTCAAAATAAATGTTAGCTTTTAGATTTTGATACCCTAATTTCTGGTCTTTAAAATCAAATGAAAATTTATCTGTTCCTTTTACAGCTCCAACTTTTTTATCATTAATGGAATAAATAATACTATCAATTTTTTTATTTTGAGTATTCAAAATTTCTAATTTTATTGATTCTTTAGGGTTATATTGTGCTTTTAAGACGTCTTCATTGAAACTAAAAAACGATTCAGATGGATTTTCATTTTTACAACTTGTACAACTCACAGTGAATACTACTGCTAATAAAATGAATGTTAATGCGTTATATTTTCTCATTACAAAAAGGTTGATTTTATAGATACAAATGTATTATTTAAGATGTTAATTTCTTGCAAAAATATAAAAAGATTGTATATTTGCATCGGCAAGTCCTACACGACCAGCTCCTACAGAATCCTCCAGGATGGGAACATAGCAAAGGTATGCGGTTGAGCGGTGCGATGTAGGTCGCTTGCCATTTTTAATCTGAACTTAGTTTCAGATTTTTTTTTAACTTCAACTTTCCTTTAATGAAATTATCTTGGCAAATAGTT
>CANCFZ010000231.1 GCA_947377425.1 Flavobacteriaceae bacterium | reverse complement strand
CTGCGTCAGATGTTCAGTCAAAGTCAAGACAAATCGTTTGGAGTTGGATTTATTGATGCTTTAAAAGACGACAGAAGAAGTTTGTATGCAGCCGATTTGTTGCGTTCTGGGTTCTTTATTTTGATTTCTGGATTAGTGCTTTGGATGTACACTAAAAATAAATTAGCACAACAAACAGCTATTATTTTGGTAGGATTGTTTATGGTTTCCGATTTGGTATTTGTAGATAAAAACTATGTAAGCAATAAAGACTTTGTGAGTGCTAGAGAAGTGGATGTTCCATTTGAACCATCTCAAACTGATTTGCAAATCATGCAAGACACGACCAATTTCAGAGTTTTAGATGTAGAAGGGTTTTTGAATGCCAAAGCCTCTTTTTTCCATAAATCTATTGGAGGTTATTCGGCAGTGCGACCAAGAAAAATGCAAGAGCTATTTGATTATCAAATTGCAAAAAACAACAAAGAAGTGTTGGATATGTTGAATGTGAAATACATTATCCAACAAAATGATAAAGGCGAAGAAGTAGCTAGCGTAAATCCAGCTGCTAATGGAAATGCTTGGTTTGTTAGCGAATTGAAAATGGTAAGTTCTAATGATGCTGAAATGAAATCATTGGAAAAATTGAACACAAAGAATGTGGCTGTTTTTAATAAAAGTTTTGAGCCATTAGGTTTATATAAAAAAATGCCTTTTAAAGATATTGAATTCAAAAAAGACACTACAGCAACTATTAAAGTTAATTTTTACAAGCCCAATCATATAGAATACACTTCAAATAACTGTAATGATGGTTTTGCAGTTTTCTCTGAAATGTATTATAAAGATGGTTGGAATGCTTATATCGATGGAAAAAAATCGGGTTATCTCAAAGTAGATTTTGCTTTAAGAGGAATATCAATTCCAGCAGGAAAACATACCATAGAATTCAAGTTTGAGCCACAAGTTGTAAAAACTGGAAGTATAATTACTTTAGTGAGTTCTATAGGAATGTTGTTGCTTTTGATAGGAGGTATTTATTTTGAGAGAAAGAAAATAGAGTAAAGAAAAAAGAGGATAGATTTTGAAACAAAAAAAACTTCTAATTATAACCTACTATTGGCCACCAGCAGGCGGACCTGGAGTGCAACGTTGGTTGAAGTTTGTAAAGTATTTGCCGGATTTTAATATTCAACCAATAGTCTACATTCCTGAAAATCCAACTTATCCAATTGTGGATGAAGATTTGATTAATGAGGTTTCCGATAAAGCCATTATTCTTAAAAACAAAATATTCGAGCCTTATCAATTGGCTGGTTTTTTATCTAAAAATAAAACCAAAAAGATTAGCTCCGGAATAATTCCAAACAAGAAAAAGCAATCGTTTTTAGAAAAAGCAATGCTCTGGATTCGAGGTAATTTATTCATTCCAGATGCTCGAAAATTTTGGGTAAATCCATCGGTAAAATTTCTTTCTAAATACATTCAAGAAAACAATATTGATTCTATTGTAACTTCTGGACCACCACATTCTTTGCATCTAATCGGTTTGAAATTAAAACAAGATTTGAATGTAAAATGGTTCGCCGACTTTCGTGATCCATGGACTACAATTGGTTATCACAAACAATTGAAATTGTCTTCTTATGCCGACAAAAAACACAAGCAATTAGAAAGCGAAGTTCTGAATTCGGCGGATACGATTATCGTAACAAGTAAAACTACAAAAACTGAATTTCAAGCATTAACAACTAAACCAATTGTGGTAATCACGAATGGTTATGATGTTGAAAAAGTCGATAAACAAACGTTGGATTCCAAATTTAGTTTAGCTCACATTGGTTCCTTTTTATCCGATAGAAATCCGAAAGTATTGTGGGAAGTAGTACAAGAATTAATTACTGAAAACACTTTATTTGCAAAACATTTTCAATTGAAGTTAATTGGAAAAATTAGTCAGGAGATTTTGGATAGTATAGCACAATATAATCTTACTAATTATTGTACTAATTTAGGATATGTTTCGCATAGTGAAGCAATTCAGCAGCAAAGAAAGTCCCAAGTTTTACTATTAATAGAAATCGATTCGCCAGAAACTAAAAGTATTATTCCTGGTAAATTGTTTGAATATATGGTTTCCGAAAGACCAATTATTGCTATTGGACCAAAAGATTCTGATTTTGCTGAAATTATTACGTCTACTAATACAGGAGTTTTCTTTACATATAACGAAAAAGAGCGTTTAAAAAATACTATTGTTTCTTATTTTGAATTATATTTAGAAAAGAAATTGCAAGTTCATCCAGTTGGTTTGCAACAATATTCTCGAAAGAGTTTGACAGAACAGTTATCAAAACTCATAACTTAAAAAAATGGGAATAGTACAATCACAATCCATTAAAAACACTTTTATCACGTTCTTCGGATTTGGTATAGGTGCTATCAATGCGTTGTTTTTATACACCAATTTCCTCGGAAAAATGCACTACGGAATTGTTTCTACAATTCTTTCTGGTGCCAATTTGATGATGCCTTTTATGGCATTTGGAGCACAAAATACCCTAATTAGATTTTTTTCGCATTATAAAACGGAACAAAAAAGAGAAGAATTTTTAACGTTTATGTTGTTTTTTCCTTTAGCTCTAATAGTTCCGATTAGTTTACTTTTTTATATTTTTTATGTTCCAATTTCAAATGGTTGGGTAATTGAAAATCCGTCATTGAAACCGTTCTTTTGGTTGATTCCAATTGTAGGATTGTTTATGGCTTATTTTGAATTGTTTTATGCTTGGGTGAAAGTTCACATGAAATCGGTAGTCGGAAATTTAATTAGCGAAGTGCTTTACAGATTCGTAATTATGATTTTGCTAATTGCGGTTCATTTCGATTGGATTACCAAAGGTACTTGTGTTTATGGAATTGCATTATCCTATTTGGCGCAACTTATCGGAATGAAATTGTATGCTTTTTCGGTAAAAAAACCTGTTTTCAGATTTGTAATTCCTGATAATTTAAAAGACATCGTTCAATACTCTTTTTTTATTATAGTTTCGGGTGGAGTAGCAGTGATGTTAGTCGATTTTGATAAAGTGATGATTCCACATTATATTGACATTAGTCAGAATGCATTGTATGCCGTTGCTATTTTTATTTCTACAGTAATTGCGGTTCCAAGTAGAGCTATGACACAGATTGTAGCTCCAATTACCGCAAAATTAATTGTAGAAAACAAACACGATGAATTGGATGATTTGTATAAAAAAAGTGCTATAAATCTGCAATTAATTGGAGGTTTTTTGATGCTATTAATTTTTTTAAACATCAAGCAATTGTATTTGTTAATTCCAAATAATTATAGTGGCGGAATTAGTGTAGTTTTTATGATAGGTTTATCAAAGTTTTATGATGTGCTTTTAGGTAACAACAATTCCATAATTGTCAATACTAAATATTATAGGATGGTGTTGCTTTTTGGAGTTTTTACTGTTTTCTTAATGATTGGATTGAATATGTTATTGATTCCAATATATGGTATTTTTGGTTCTGCATTGGCAACATTGATTACTGTTGCCATTTACAATACAATCAAATTGGTATTTGTAGTTAAGAAAATGAATTTATATCCATTTACCATCAAAACCTTATATTCATTGTGTATTTT
>CANCFZ010000230.1 GCA_947377425.1 Flavobacteriaceae bacterium | reverse complement strand
TAATAACCAAATCCAACAACGTTTTCATTTTCGGTAGCCACAATTATTGGAAAACCTTTTTTTAGTTTGTCATCAAAAATCGCAATCTGATTTTCTAAACTTCGTGGTTCATAATCATACAATGCTGTGGAGTTTAGAATATTATAATTTATAATTTCTAAAATTGCTTGCGTGTCTTCAATTTGGTAAGGTCTAATTTTGATTTCCATAATTCAAAAATAGTATTTTTTTAGCCAATAAAAAATTATGATTTGCAAAGCAATTACTTAATTAACTTAACTTTCTTAATGGTTTAATTTAAACTCAAAAAATAACTTTGTACTTTTGTATAAATTAAAAGCCTTTGTGTCTTAGCGCCTTTGTGGCAAAAAATAACAAAATGACGTACCCAAAAATACCTTTAGCACAATCCATCATCGAAATACTTCGTGCTAAAGGAATTACAACCATAATAATTTCTCCAGGCTCAAGAAACGCACCTTTAACAATCGGATTTGCAAGTCATCCAGATTTTACTTGTTATAGCATTGCAGACGAACGTTCGGCAGCTTTTTTTGCTGTTGGAATGACACAACAAATCAAGAAACCTGTTGCTGTTGTTTGTACTTCTGGTTCGGCATTACTGAATTATTATCCAGCATTTGCTGAGGCATTTTACAGTCAAATACCATTTATAGTGATTTCTGCGGATAGACCGCAAAGCAAAATTGATATTGGTGACGGACAAACCATTCGTCAAGAAAATGTGTTTGCCAATCATTCGTTATTCAATGCCAATCTTACCGAAAATGCATCCGATGAAAATGATTTTTTAATAAATGAAGCCATCAATACGGCTTTCGCCAAAAAAGGTCCTGTGCATATCAATGCGCCATTTGAAGAACCTTTGTACGAAACGGTTTCTGAATTAGCTGTTGAACCAAAAGTGATTTCAGCAACCCTAAAAGACTTTATTTACGACGAACCCATTTCAGAATATGCTAACATTTGGAACACTTCCAAAAAGAAGTTAGTCCTTGTTGGAGTTAACGAACCTAACGCAGTTGAACAAAATTTTTTAGATAAATTAGCCAACGATCCATCGGTTGTGGTTATGATTGAAACAACTTCCAATTTGCATCATCCAAAGTTTATCAATACTATTGATTCGATAATTACGCCATTTACAAATGAAGATTTTCTAGATTTTCAACCTGAAATTTTAGTGACTTTTGGCGGAATGATTGTCTCCAAACGTATCAAAGCTTTTCTACGAAAATACAAACCAAATCATCATTGGCATATTGACGATTTGAGGGCTTATGACACTTTTGGTTGTTTGACCAAACATTTTGAAGTGCAACCCAATTTGTTTTTTCAATCCTTTTTTATGTTAACAGAAACTGTTGAAAGCAATTACAATAAGCATTTGCAAAATATAAAAGCATTGCGTCAAAAACGAAGTTTAGAATATTTAGCCAAAATTCCGTTTACCGATTTTAAAGTTTTTGAAAAAGTGATTCCAGCTTTGCCAAAGGATTCCCAATTGCAAATTAGTAACAGTTCGCCAATTCGATACGCGCAATTATTTGATATAGAAAAAAGCATAGAAGTTTTCAGCAATAGAGGAACAAGCGGAATTGACGGAAGCACATCAACCGCAATAGGAGCAGCAGTTGGAAGTAAAAAACCAAACGTTTTCATTGCAGGTGATATCGGATTTTTATACGACAGCAACGCACTTTGGAATAATTACATTCCGAAAAATTTCAAGATTATTTTGATTAATAATGGAGGTGGCGGTATTTTTAGAATTCTTCCTGGTCATGATGAAACACCAGTTTTCAATACGTTTTTCGAAACTGCTCATTGTTTAACTGCAGAGCATTTATGTAAAATGTACGGATTGAATTATCTTACAGCCAGTAATGAAACTACTTTAGAGGAAAGTTTAAATACATTGTTTTCAAACGATGACAAACCTTCTTTACTAGAAGTTTTTACCCCAACTTTGGAGAATGATAAGGTTTTGTTGCAGTATTTTAAGGAATTGGTTTAGGTTTTAATAAATTTCAAAACTTTATTACAATCAATTTTAATAAAATAAGTTCCAATAGCTAATTCTTTGATTGATATTGGTGCTGAATTGATTTGAAAATCGGCAACTTTCTGACCTAAAACACTATAAATTTCTCCTTTAGAATAATTCTTTGAATTTTGAATATAAATGTAATCATTAGATGGATTTGGATACAAAACAATGTTTTCTGAATTGAAATTGGTAGTAGTTAAATTTGAAAAATTAATTTTTGCAAGAACAGGATAAAATAGATATTGGTTGCTTTCAATATGTTGAATAGCATCAAAATTAGAAGTTCCTCGAATTAATCCCGAAACAAAAATATCGCCCAAACTATTAGTAGTAACACCATCAAATCTATCGGTATCTGCACCGCCAGCAGTTTTTGCCATTAAAATTGTACCATTTGGACTGTATTTTAAAACTAATCCGTCTTGATAAATTGTTGATGTTGTGGTTATTCCATTACCCCAATTTACGGTTCCAGCAGTACTTCCAGCAAAATAAACATTTCCAGTTGTGTCAATATTTAAAAAATTTCTTTTCCCAATAAAGGCTTTTCCTGCACCTGGAACTTCTTTAACCCATTGAAAAACTCCAGTAGAATTTAGTTTTGCCAGAAAAAAATCATAACCACTTGCCGTTGGACCTTCGGCAACAATACTTCCAAAGGAATAAGCACCATAAAGCGTGGAAGAAAAATAAACTTCATCCTGACTTTTTGCTTTTACTTTTGGTTTAGAACAAGTTGTATCTTGAACATATTTTACCCATTGGTATACGCCAGTTGGAGAATATTTGGCAACATAAGTATTGTAAGAAAACGTTGCTGGAACAGTTACATTTGCATATTTAGAATTGGAATTAGCACAACCGCCAGCAGTATAAATATAACCTTCATTATCAACACTTACAGACGAAATAATATTTACATTTTGCTGTTCAATAGTTAGAAGTGAATTGCCATTAGCGTCTAATTTTTTGACATAAGAATAATTGTAGTTATCATAACTAATGTAAACGTAATCTGCATTGTCAATCGCTATCGATTCAAAATGATTTATAGATGAATTGAAACTTGTTATTGCAATATGCCACAAAAGTGTTCCACTAGCGTCAAATTTTAGTAATTCGGGTTTTGCACCTATATCAGTTGTTGAAATTGTTGTGCCGTCAATTGATATTGATTGAACATAAGCAACTGCAAGATAAGTATTTCCAGACGAATCCGATTGAATGTCATACACTTGTGCTTTTCCTGTAAAAGTTTTAGAAAACAACAACTGACCAGAAACATCATATTTATTGTAAAATAAATCGCCAAAAATATCATTATAATTGTAGGCATTGTTTAAAAAACCAGTTACGTATATATTGCCCAAAGCATCACAAGTAGTAGGATAACCAATTAAAGCTGCCGAAGAATTGAACGTAATGGGTGGAGTTTGAATCCATTCGAAAGACTGAGCATGAACTGAAAAAGCAATAATTAATAGAAGCAAGGATAAATATTTTTTCATATAATTAGTTTTTAATCAAAGGGTTAAAAATATAAAATAATAATTACAAACCATGTTTCTTCCAATA
>CANCFZ010000229.1 GCA_947377425.1 Flavobacteriaceae bacterium | reverse complement strand
ATAAAATGGCTCAACAACTATGGTTTTGTAAAAGGATTGGCAAACCTGCATATTTTCTTCGGACAAACAAGTGGTTGGCATATTCTTCAAAGTGCTTTTAACTTTTCTTTTTTGTACCAAAACTTCAATGATTTAAGCGGATTTTGTCTATTATTAGGAAATCTATTCGCGATTTTGAAACTGAACTCTTATTTTATTAATGAAAATAAAAACTACTTAATCGTCGGATTAGTGCCATTAGCAAACCTATTTTTCTTCCAGTTTATAAGTGCGCCTTCACCAGATTTACCGGTTTATATTCTAACTTTTATCTTGTTCTATTATTTTGTAAAAGACTTTTCAAAAACCACAATTGAAAGTTTCAATTTGATTACTATTCTGATATTTTTTATAATTTTCATCAAACCCATTTTCTTTCCTTTCCTAATATTTCCAGTAGTTCTATTGCTTTTTAATTACCAAAATCTATACAAAAAACTACTTTCAACAACTGTAATCGGGTTTCTTTTTGGAGTAATTTTACTATCAAAGAATATCATTATTTCTGGCTTTCCATTATTTCCGTTAACCAATTTTCAATTTCTAAAATTTGATTTTTCCGTTCCAAAAGATGTAGCCGATTTCTATTTCAATGATGCACGATTGTATCGTTTTTTTGTAACCAACCGAGAATTTCATACGCTAACAACTTTTCAAATTGCAACAAAATGGCTGTTTGCTTCAAAAATAAATGCGCTTTTTAATCTATTAACTATTGCTGTTATGGCTATAAGTCCAGCGATTATTTATAAATTTTACAACAAAAAATCAATTTGGATAATTTATTTAGTTACCGTTATTCAAATGTTCTTTTTGATTTTCAGTTCACCAATATTTAGATTCTTCATTCATTTGACATTGTTCTTCATATTCCTATTTTTTGCAAGTTGGCTTCCATTGAAAAAATATGTGATGAGTGCTTATACTTTTTGTACTTTAATCATTATAATTGTTTTGTTTTTTCCAATTAGTTTTAGTGATTTAACCAAGAACAAACTCATCAGTAAAAACAGTAATTTTTCTATTCAAAATATCGTATTCCCACACAACAATACCAAAACAGAAGTGCACTATGAAATAGTTCAAAACGGTAATTTAAAATACAATTCACCCTTAAACAACACCTTCTTCTGGAGAACTGGAAACGGTGAATTGCCTTGCGTTAACAAACAACAACTCGATTATTTTGCCAACGATTTATCAGTTTATCCACAAATGAGAACCAACGATTTAAAAGATGGATTTTATGCTAAAAGACTTGTGCCAAATGACTAAATCTGAATTAAAACCCTTCCTAGACGAAAAAGTCGAACTATACAACAATCCAAATTTCATCGAATCCGATCCTATCCAAATTCCACATCAATTTTCGTTGAAAGAAGATATTGAAGTTGCAGGATTTCTTGCAGCCACAATCGCTTGGGGAAACCGCAAAATGATTATCCAGAATTCTAAAAAAATGATGAATTTAATGGGAGATTCACCTTATGATTTCGTAATGAATCATCAAGAGTATCATTTAGAAAAATTAGAAAAATTTGTTCACAGAACCTTCAACGGAGGCGATTTCTCTACATTTATAAAAGGATTAAACCACATTTACACCAATCATAACGGATTAGAAAGCGTATTTTCTAAAAACATCGAAGAAAACTCGATGCAAAAAAGTATTTCGGAATTCAAGAAAATTTTCTTTGAAATTGAGCATCAAAATAGAACTCAAAAACACATTTCTGATCCATTAAATAATTCAGCTGCCAAACGCATCAACATGTTTCTCCGTTGGATGGTTCGCGACGATAACAAAGGTGTTGATTTCGGGATTTGGAATACCATTCCAACTTCAGCATTATCTTGTCCGTTAGACGTTCACTCCGGAAATGTAGCTCGAAAATTAGAACTATTGACTCGAAAACAAAACGATGCCAAAGCCTTATTTGAACTCGATAGCAACCTTAGAAATTTAGATCCAAATGATCCTGTGAAATATGATTTTGCTTTGTTTGGATTAGGCGTTTTTGAAAAGTTTTAAATTTGCCACAAAGACACAAAGGCAACAAGTTTTATTTTTATTGATTCTTGAAATTGATTTTTGAATTTGATTTTTGAAATTGATTTTTGAAATTGCAATTGATATTGATTTTTTATTCTATTTTTGTCAAAACCAAAATACAACAAACAAACATGCTTATCATTGGAATTGCAGGCGGAACAGGTTCAGGAAAAACAACTGTTGTTCACCAAATTATGAACGAATTACCAGAAACTGAAGTCGGAATTATCTCTCAAGACTCTTATTACAAACATAATGTTGGAATGAGTTATGAAGAACGAAGTAACATTAATTTTGATCATCCGCGTGCCATTGATTTTGAACTTTTAGTACAACATCTTAAAGATTTAAAAGATGGAAAAACTATAGATCAACCTGTTTATTCTTTCGTAACTCACAACAGAACAGACGATACCATTTCAACTCATCCACGTAAAGTAATGATTGTTGAAGGAATTCTTATCCTAACCAATCCCGAGCTTCGCGAAATGTTTGATGTAAAAGTTTTCGTTCATGCCGATTCTGACGAAAGACTGATTCGCCGTTTAAAACGTGACATCGCCGAACGTGGTCGAGATATGGAAGAAGTTTTAAATCGCTACCAAACAACCTTAAAACCAATGCACCAACAGTTCATTGAACCGACCAAAGCATTTGCTGACATTATCATTCCAAACGATAAATACAACACTGTAGCAATTGATGTCGTTCGTGCCGTAATTAACCAACGATTAACTTAATTTCATAAATTTATCAAATGAAAAAATGGTATCAAAACCTTACAGACAACTATCCATTTCTTAAATTTTTAGGAAGTCGATACACCTTGGTTTTGATATTTTTTGTAGTTTGGATGCTCTTTCTTGACAACCAATCCTATTGGGATCAACGCTCTTTAAACAAGCAAATCAATGAATTAGAAGACAACAAAACCTACTACAAAGAAGAAATTGCAAAAGACGAAAAAAGCATCAAAAACCTAAAAAATCCAGGTCAAACCGAACGATATGCTCGCGAAAAATATTACATGAAAAAAGACAGCGAAGACATCTACATCATTGATATTGAAGACGACAGAATTAAAGACAGTTTAGCAGAAGCGAAACAGTAGGCATTTTTTTGATGGCAATTCCTGCTTTCCTTCCAAAAAAACGTAAAAACGTTTGTTTTTCCCTCCAATCAGGGCTAAACAGTAAACTCTAAACTAGAAATTTAGTTACTGAAGAAATTCTTCTTTAAAAATACAAATCTAGCTATTAACATATTGTCACACTGAGTATTTCGACTAAGCTCAACATAAACTAAAGTCGAAGTGCCTTTAATTATTTAGAATTTTACTCGAAAAAAGTATATATCTAATTTGCAAAAATCCACTCTTTTATTTGTTTAAAATATTTTTTTTAGACTAACTTTGAAGTAATAAAAAAGCACTGTAATTTTGAATACATCCAACAAATTTTTTTCAGAATTTGAAGCCATTAGTTCCAAACAATGGAAACAACAAATTCAGTACGAACTCAAAGGCGCCGACTACAACGAAACCCTCGTTTGGGAAAGCCCAGAAGGCATTAAAGTAAAAC
>CANCFZ010000228.1 GCA_947377425.1 Flavobacteriaceae bacterium | reverse complement strand
AAGGTGGTTATTGCGTCGGGGCTCACCTCTTCCCATTCCGAACAGAGAAGTTAAGCCCGATTGCGCAGATGGTACTGCAATTTGTGGGAGAGTATGTCGCCGCCTTTCTTTTTAAACACCCTATTCATTTATTTGAATAGGGTGTTTTTGTTTTGTCTAAAGTTTAGTTTTGATTATAAAAAAGAAAAAAAGAGCTAAAAGCTCTTTTTGTATTTAATGTTTAAAGTTTATCACTTTGTTTTTCTTTCATTCGCTCCACCATTTTTTCTTTTCTTTCTTCTTGTTTTTGCTGCCATTTGGTGTATTGATCAGCGGTCAAGATTTTTTTCATTTCATCATTCATTACTGTTTTTTCAGCTTCCATTTTTGCTCTCATTTCTTTTCTTTGTTCTTCAGTTGGTTTTTGACCATTTGTTCGCATGGCTTGAAATTCTGCTCTTTTAGCTTCTCTTTTCTGTGATTCTTGTGTAAGTAAGTTTTTGACTTGTTCAGCCTGCTTAGTATCAAGGCTTAAATCTTTAGTCATTTTTTTTACCTGAAAATCAACACGTTGTTCAGGTGTGAATTTTTCTTTTCCTTCTTCTCTTTTTTCTTGAGCAAATGTTGTTATTCCAACAACTAATAATGCAACTAAAATTAATTTTCTCATAGTTATAAATTTAATATTATGCTAATTTGACAATTATAGTTTAATAAGGTTTAATTGTTAACATAAGTTTAATATTTTTTGAATTTTTAGTGTAAATAGAATTTTATATAGTTGTTTTCTAATTTGGAACTTATAAAGAATTAAATTTTAACAAAGCCACCACGATTTTCTTTTCGAGCAAGTGATTGTTCTACAATTAAAATGCTGACGTCAATCATGTTTATTAATTCATAAAAATCTTTGTTAATTTTGTGAGTATTTTGCATTTCATTACATTCTTTTTTCCAATTATCAAGTTGCGATTTAGCATTTAATAAATCAATGTCATTTCTAACAATACCAACTTTTTTTTGCATTAAAATCTGCAATTCTAATTTTATGTTTGAAATAAAATCATGGCTTATAATTTCAGAGTTTACGACTTTCCATTCAGGAAAAGTTTTGTTGGTTTTATCTTTTTTAGGAATTAATTTCGATATAAATTTATAAATCCTATCAGAATATACTAAAGCTTCCAAAAGGGAATTGGATGCTAATCGATTGGCACCATGTAAACCAGTTCGAGAACATTCGCCACAGGCAAACAAATTTTCAATAGACGTTTGTCCGTTTTTATCGACTGAAATTCCGCCACATAAATAATGTTGTGCCGGAATTACCGGAATCCAATCTTTTTCAATGTCAATTCCAATGGCTTTACAATTATTATAAATCATAGGGAAATGATTGATAAATGCAACTAAATTCAAATGAGTACAATCTAAATATACACATTCGTCACCTGATTTTTTCAGTTCAATTTCAATGCTTTGCGAAACAATATCTCTGGATGCTAAATCACCTCTTACGTCATAATTTAGCATAAAACGAGTGCCGTTTTTGGTTCTCAAATAAGCTCCAAATCCTCTAACAGCTTCGGAAATCAAAAAAGTAGACGTTAAGTTTTTATGGTATAATGCAGTTGGATGAAATTGAATAAATTCCATGTCTTTTATATCAGCATTGGCTCTTTTTGCCATGGCTATTCCGTCACCTGTTGCCACAGCAGGATTGGTAGTGTGTCCATAAATTTGACCAATTCCACCAGTTGCCAGCAAAGTGTAATCTGATTTGAAAATTATTATTTCATTCGTTTTCTCGTTTAAAACATAAGCCCCAAAACAGTGGTTGTTTTCGGTTATTAATTCTAAAGCAAAATAGAAATCAAATATTTCAATGTTTTGTTTTTTGTGTGTTTGAATCAAAATTGCACGTTCAATTTCAAAACCTGTTTGATCTTTATGATGTACAACTCTGTTTTTAGAATGACCACCTTCTCTTCCTAAATCTAGATTTCCGTCATCATTTATATCAAATTTTGCGCCCCAATCAATTAGTTCTTGTAATCGTTTAGGTCCTTTGATGATTACCATTTTCACAACTTCTACATCGCACAAACCAGCACCACAAATTAGCGTGTCTTCTATGTGTTTTTTAAAATCGTCTTCAACTTTGTTTTGAACCACTGCAATTCCACCTTGAGCGTATTTGGTATTGGATTCGTCTTCGCTAGATTTGGTTACAATGGTTATTTTTTTATCTGGATATTTTTCTGCAATTTTTATGGCAAAGGTCAATCCGGCAACTCCCGAACCTATAATTAAATAATCTGTTTGTATCATTATTTTGATAATTCAAGCATTCGTTCGATTGGAATTAAAGCTTTTTTTCTAATTTCTTCCGAAACTGTAACTTCTGGAGATTCATTGAGCAAACAATCATACACTTTCTGCAACGTGTTCATTTTCATAAAGCCACATTCGCTACAGGCACACGTATTGTCTTCTTGAGAAGGAGCTGGAATCAAAGTTTTGTTGGGGACTTCCTGTTGCATTTTATATAAAATACCAGCTTCGGTTGCTACAATAAATTTGTTGCTTGAATTTGATTTTACAAAGTCAATCATTCCCGCAGTGGAACCAATATAACTTGCAGTTTCCAAAATATGAGTTTCCGATTCGGGATGAGCGATTATTTTGGCATCGGGATGTATTTTATGCAATTCAATTAATTTGTCTAAAGAAAATGCTTCGTGAACAATGCAAGAACCGTCCCAAAGGAGCATATCACGTCCTGTTTTTTGCATAATATATCTTCCTAGATTTTTATCGGGAGCAAAAATTATTGGGGTGTTTTTAGGAACGGATTCAACAATTTTTAAGGCATTGGAAGACGTACAAACGATATCACTCAATGCTTTTATTTCGGCGGAACAATTGACATAAGTAATCACAATATGATTGGGATGTGCTTCAATAAATTTTCTAAAAATATCTGGCGGACAGGATTCTGCAAGGGAACAACCTGCTTTTAAATCGGGTAGAATTACTTTTTTATTTGGATTTAAAATCTTCGCCGTTTCTGCCATAAAATGAACTCCTGCAAATAGAATTATAGCGGCATTTGATTTTTCGGCTTCTTGCGATAATCCCAAACTATCGCCAACATAATCGGCTATTTCTTGAATTTCGGGTTCTTGATAATAATGTGCTAAAATAACTACATTCTTATTTTTTTTTAATTCTAGTATTTTTTCTTTTAATGATTTCATTTACAAAAGGCTATGATTTATTGGTAGTTTGTTTCAAACAACAAATTAAACGCTGAAAAAGAAAATTTTATATGATTTTAATCATGTTTTGCAATAGTGAATCCTTCGTAATATTGAATAAAATTTTACAATAATAATTTAAAACATAAAGTGTAATGAATATAATAAATCAATTAACTATTGGCGAATATGTAGCTCAAGATTTTAGAACTGCTGCCATTTTCACAAAATATAAAATCGATTTTTGCTGTAAAGGAGATAAAACTTTAGATGAAGTTTGCCAAAAGAAAGGGCTAAATGCAGAATCCATTCAAGAGGAAATTTTTTCTGTTTTGGAATCAAAAAATGATGATGGAATTAATTTTAAATCGTGGCCTTCCGATTTGTTGATTGATTATATCTTAAAAACACATCATGTTTATATTGAAGAAAAAA
>CANCFZ010000227.1 GCA_947377425.1 Flavobacteriaceae bacterium | reverse complement strand
GAAAAATGCTTACGAAATTTCCAAACAAGGTATCAAAGAAATTGTGCTTACCGGAGTGAATATCGGTGATTATGGAAAAGGCGAATTCGGAAATAAAAAACATGAACACACATTTCTAGATTTAGTAAAAGCTTTAGATGAAGTAGAAGGAATTGAACGTTTGAGAATTTCATCTATCGAACCCAATTTATTGAAAAATGAAACGATAGATTTTGTTTCTAAAAGCCGCACTTTTGTCCCACATTTTCACATCCCATTGCAATCGGGTAGTAATGAAATTTTGGGCAAAATGAAACGCCGTTACCAACGCGAAGTTTATACCGATAGGGTTACAAATATTCGTCAAGTTATGCCACACGCTTGTATTGGTGTTGATGTTATTGTAGGTTTTCCTGGTGAAACCGATGAGCATTTCTTGGAAACTTATAATTTTTTAAACGAAATGGATATTTCCTATTTACACGTTTTTACCTATTCTGAAAGAGATAATACCGAAGCTGCAACTATGGAAGGTGTTGTGGCAATGAATGTTAGAAATAAACGAAGTAAAATGCTTCGCGGATTGTCAGTGAAAAAACGTCGTGCTTTTTACGAAAGTCAAATAGGAAGCAACAGAACCGTTTTATTCGAAAGCGAAAATAAAGAAGGTTACATTCACGGATTTACAGAAAATTATGTAAAAGTAAAAACGCCTTGGAATCCAGAATTAGTCAACACATTACACGAAATCAATTTGACTAGAATTGATGAAGATGGAAGTGTAAGAATGGAGTTTTTAAATGTTGAAGCTAATAAATAGAGTGAAATATAATTTTAGTAATTCTAAAAACGGTTTCACTATATTGTTCGATAAATTCAAACTTATGTCTGCCAGGTTGTTTGAAATCAATAATGCGTTCTCCTGAAATTTCGTAGTACATAGTTTGTCCTTCAAACATAAATCGACCGCCATTATTTCTGTAAGCGGAACGAATTAAATCGAATTGCGATAAATTCCAAGTGGTCAAATTGGCATCCAAATCATCATAATCAGAAAATAAGCCTTCTGTTATTTCAGTTTTACAACCATAATATTTTTCGATAGTTTCGAAAAAAGCGACAATTTTAAGATTTAGTTCTTCGGAATTCATTCGATAAAAATAAATAAAAAATCCCAAATTCTAATTTATTCAATTGGAATTTGGGATTTGTCTTTTGTAATTTAGAATATTATATTTTAATTCCTGGAGGCAATAAGTCTCTGTAAGTAGTATTTTTTCTGAAAAACAACGCAATTTTAGGAAGAATTGGAACTACTTTCAATTTACGTTCGTAGGCAATTTCCATGATATTCTTCAATAAATCATTTATAAATTCTTCGTCTGTAAAACCTTCTGGAACATTGATTCTCGTTAGAAAAATTTTCTTTTCTTGGAAAGAATATTCAAGTGAAACTAACTTTCCGTCAACTAAAGTCTCAAATTGTCTAGCAAATGTGTTGTCTTTAATTTCCATTTTTTCTAAAATTAATGCTGAGTTCATAATCAAGTGGAATAAATAAATTAAATTTATGCAAATTTCGGAATAAATTATGGATAAAGCCACTCAAAAAAGTTAAAATATGAATAAGATTCCAGTTTATTTCATGCCAGGATTAGCAGCCAGTTCTTCCATTTTTGAACGAATTGATTTGCCAAAAGAAACTTTTGAAATTCATTTGTTAGAATGGTTTATGCCCGAAAAGCAAGAATCACTTCAAAGTTATGCCAAACGAATGTCTGAAAAAGTAACGCACGATAATGCGGTTTTAATAGGAGTTTCTTTTGGTGGAATTTTAGTTCAAGAAATGGCGCAATTTTTAAATTTGAGAAAATTAATTATAGTTTCTAGCGTTAAATCTAATGTCGAGTTGCCTCGCAGAATGAAAATTGCTAAAACAACTAAAGCTTATAAATTATTACCAACTGGTTTGTTGCAAGATGTTGAAAAGCTTGTGAAATATGCCTTTGGCGATGTGATGAAGCAAAAATTAAAGTTGTACGAACAGTTTCTACACATGCGCAATAAAGAGTATTTAGATTGGGCAATCGAACAAGTAATTTGTTGGGATAGAGTAAAAATTGATCCGAATGTAATTCATATTCACGGAGATGCTGATGAGGTTTTTCCAGTAAAGAACATTAAGAAATATATCAATGTAAAAGGCGGAACGCACATCATGATTTTAAATAGATTTCGATGGTTCAATCAGCATTTGCCTAAAATCATTTTAGAGGAAGCAAAGTAGGTTTTCGGCTCGATTTTTGTAGTTTTGCACCATAATAAAAAAAAGAATGAAAATGAGAAAGATTCAAGGTTTTGGAATAATTGCACTGATAGTTTTTGCTAGTGGTTTGTTTATGTTTGCACTTTCGGGTGATGAAAAAAAGAAATTATTGCATGAAGGAACTTCTCAATATTTTCCTGTTTCGGTTGATTTTGCAGGAGAGAAAGCACCATTGCAAATTTCAGATGTAAGAGAGCGTTTTGATAGAGAATTATTAGTAAATGCCAATTTACATTCGTCAACAATATTAATTATTAAACGTGCCAATCGCGCATTTCCAGTAATAGAACCGATATTGAAGCAATACGGAGTTCCAGATGATTTTAAGTACTTAGCAGTGATTGAAAGCGCTTTGACTAATGCAGTTTCGTCTTCTGGAGCAAAAGGAGTTTGGCAATTTATGCCAGATACAGCAAAAGAAAAAGGGATGGAAGTAAACGATGGCGTTGATGAGCGTTACCATCTTCAAAAATCTACCGAAGCCGCGTGTAAATATTTATTGAAAGCCAAAGAAAAATTTGGCAATTGGACGTTAGCTGCCGCTTCTTATAATGGCGGAATGAATGGAGTTAACACTAAAATTTCTGAACAACAGGTTAGTGATTATTATGATTTGTTGTTAACAGATGAAACTTCAAGATATGTTTTCAGAATTTTAGCATTGAAAGAAATCATGCAACATCCAAATTTGTATGGTTTTGATGTTTCAAAAGATGAATTGTATGAAAATATTCCAACGAAAACTATAGAAGTAGATAGTTCTATTACTGATTTAGCGACTTTTGCAAAAGCACAAGGAATCAATTATAAGATTTTAAAAATCCACAATCCTTGGTTACGTGATAAAAAATTATCCAATCCAACGAAAAAGAAATATCAAATAGAAATTCCAACATCAGGATATTAAATAAAAAAAAGCTTTAGAAATTTTCTAAAGCTTTTTTTATATCTCGTACCTTTTATTTTGTAAATCGTACTTAATTAGATTTTCTTCATCTGCTCTTTCATCATTTTTATCTGATCAGCAAGCATTCCTTGTTTGTCTAGTTTTTTAACTTCAGCAATTAAGTTAGTAGCTTCCAGTTTTCTTCTACGTGATAAGGCAACTCCAGCAAGATTTAATTTTGCAACAGCTAAATCCATATCCATATTCAATCCCAATTCGATTGCTTTTTTGAAATATTTTTCTGCCTGAATCAAATTCGTTTGCGAAAGCATAATTCCGTTTAAGTAGTTGTAATAACCTTGTTGTTTTTGAACTAATGCAGTATCAGGGTTTTTAATTTTATCCAACCAAGCTTTTGCTCCTGCGAAATTTTGCTTACGTAATTGTAAGAAAGCCATTAAGATATATTCATTTCTGAAATATAAAAATATTGG
>CANCFZ010000226.1 GCA_947377425.1 Flavobacteriaceae bacterium | reverse complement strand
TCTCAAATTTACAATCAGAAAAAACAGGAAGATTTATTGGATACGGTGAATGTTTTGTACGTTGCTTTAACGCGTGCCGAAGAACAATTGCATGTAATTTCGGCAATGAATATTAAAAGAGACGGAAGTTTGCCTAATAATTTATCATCATTTTTTATAGAATTTCTTGAAGATGAAGGATTTGAAGAGACCAATTCTACTTATGAATTCGGTCAAGCCAAAAAACTATCAGTTGATACTAAAACCGAAAAAATAACGCAAGTAATTCCGCAAATTGCATCGACTTTGAATCCGAAAAGCATCAAAATTGCCCAACGAGAAAGCATAATGTGGAATACAAAACAGCAAAACGCCATAGAATACGGAAACACCATTCACGAAATTCTATCATTCGTAAAAACAAAAAATGACATTGATTTAGCCATTACAAAAGCCATCGAAAACGGATTAATTGTCTTCACTCAAAAAGAAGAAGTCACTAAAACGATAAAAGAAATTGTAAATCATCATGATTTAATAGATTTTTTCGCAGACGGAACCAAAGTTTTAAACGAGCAAACCATCATCCAAAAAGAAGGAAAGTTGGTAAAACCGGATAGAATGGTACTTAATTCTAATAACGAAATCTATTTGTTAGATTATAAAACAGGTTCGCATTTGCCAAAATACAAAGCGCAATTAGAAAATTATCAAAACGCAATTGAATCAATGGGTTTTAAAGTTGCAAAAAAATCGCTTATATATATAGGAGAAGGAATTGAAATTGTAAATTTGTAGAAAATAAGAAAATAGAAGAAAGACTTTTTGTCTTCAGTCAAAGAAGTTAATAAAACGAATTTTTAAATTTGTGTAATAGTAAAATATTTAGAATTCGTGTAAATTAGTGAATTGAAAATCATCGAATACAAATTATAAAAAAATTAATGAGATAAATTCGTGTCAAAAAATAACTTCGTGACTTAGTGTCTTCGTGGCAAACAAACAAAACAAACTAAAATAAAAATGTACGGAAAAATCCAACAACACTTACAAAACGAATTAAATACCATAGAACAAAACGGTATTTTTAAAAAAGAACGCATAATCACTTCTCCGCAAGGAGCAGAAATCACTGTTAACGGCGAAACAGTTTTAAACTTTTGTGCCAATAACTATCTAGGTTTATCATCACATCCAGAAGTGATTCAAGCTGCAAAAGATGCTTTAGATTCTCATGGTTTCGGAATGTCATCGGTGCGTTTCATTTGCGGAACTCAAGATATTCATAAAACATTAGAACAAAAAATTGCCAATTTCTACGGAACAGAAGATACCATTTTATATGCCGCTGCTTTTGATGCTAACGGTGGCGTTTTTGAACCATTATTAGGAGAAGAAGATTGTATCATTTCTGATTCTTTAAATCATGCATCTATTATTGATGGAGTTCGTTTGTGTAAAGCAGCGCGTTACCGTTATGAAAATTCCAATATGGAAGATTTAGAAAATCAATTAAAGAAAGCCGTTGAAGCTGGACATCGATTCAAGTTAATTGTTACTGATGGAGTTTTCTCAATGGACGGATTGGTTGCTCCATTAGATAAAATTTGTGATTTAGCCGATAAATATGATGCTTTAGTAATGGTTGACGAATGTCACGCAGCAGGTTTCATTGGCGCAACAGGAAAAGGAACACTAGAAGCAAAAGGCGTGATGGGAAGAGTGGACATCATTACAGGAACATTAGGAAAAGCACTTGGAGGCGCAATGGGCGGCTATACAACAGCCAAAAAAGAAGTAATTGAAATTTTACGTCAACGTTCGCGTCCGTATTTATTTTCCAATTCACTAGCACCAGCAATTGTTGGCGCATCTATTAAAGTTTTTGAGCTTTTAGAAAAAGATACCACTTTAAGAGATCAACTAGAATGGAATACCAATTATTTTAAAGAAGGTTTGCGAAAAGCAGGAATCGATTTTATAAATGGAGATTCAGCAATTGTTCCGGTAATGTTATATGATGCTAAATTATCTCAAGTAATGGCAGATGAATTACTTAAAAAAGGAATTTATGTAATCGGATTCTTCTATCCGGTAGTTCCAAAAGACAAAGCAAGAATTCGAGTTCAGCTTTCCGCAGGACATACAAAAGAACACTTAGATAAAGCTATTGAAGCCTTTACGGAAGTAGGTAAGTCCCTAAAAATCATATAATGTAGAATTTTGCCTACAACATTTTGATAATTCAATAATTGGTATTACTTTTGCGCCATTATATCTTTATAATCTAACAAAATTAAGTATGAAACATCTTAACAAATTAATTGCTATATTGATGCTTTTGGGATTGAGTTCTCAAGCACAAGATAGTGACAACACATGGGCTATCTCGTTTGGAGCAAACGCAGTAGACGGAGGCAGAGTAAGTGCTGCATCAAGTATTAAAAACCAGTTTTCTGAGTATTTTGCTGTAAAAAAATATTGGAGTATTCTTCCTTCAGTATCTACTTTATCTGTATCAAAATATGTTGGAGACAATTTCTCTTTTGGAGTTACAGGTTCAGTAAATAAAATTTCTAAACTTGCTGGAGGAACTTACAATGCAACAACGGATGCTGTAGAATATTCAGCTACTAATCCTGGTGATTTATCTTATTATGGTGTTGATGGAGTAGTGAAATACAGCTTCATGAACATGATTAAATCTAAAGTTATTGACCCATCTGCTCATATTGGTGGTGGTTATACTTGGATAGGTGATGCTTCTGCTGGAACTATCAATGGAGGTTTAGGTTTAACTTTTTGGTTATCTAGACAAGTTGGTATTTCATTAAGCTCTACTTACAAACATTCATTTGAAGACGATAGAGTTGCTAATGTAAATGTTCCATCTCACATGCAACATTTTGCAGGTTTAACTTTCAAATTTGGTGCTAAAGATGCTGATGGAGATGGTATTTATGATAAATACGATGCTTGTCCAGAAACTGCAGGTCCAAAAGAATTTAATGGTTGTCCAGATTCAGATGGTGATAAAATTATCGATAAAGATGATGCTTGCCCAACAGAAGCTGGTTTAGCTGAATTCAATGGTTGTCCAGATACTGATAAAGATGGTGTTGCTGATAAAGATGACGCTTGTCCAGACGAAGCTGGTGTTAAAACACTAGGTGGATGTCCAGATGCTGACGGAGATGGTATTGCTGATAAAGCTGACAAATGTCCAGAAGTTAAAGGTCCAAAAGAAAATGGTGGATGCCCTTGGCCAGACAGAGATGGTGACAAAGTTCTTGATAAAGATGACAAATGTCCAGATACTGCTGGAACTGTAGCTAATCAAGGTTGTCCGGAAGTAACTGACGAAGCTATCAAAAAATTGAATGACTATGCTAAAACAATCTTGTTTGATACAGCTAAAGATTCATTCCAAAAACAAACTTACCCAGTATTAGAGGCTATTACTTCAATCTTGAAAGAATATCCAACTGCTAGTTTCTCTATCGAAGGTCATACTGATTCTGATGGTAAAGATGCTGCTAACCAAACGTTATCAGAAAACAGAGCATCTGCTGTAAAAGGTTATTTAGTTGAGCACGGTATCGCTTCTTCAAGATTAACTTCAGCTGGTTATGGTGAAACTAAACCAATTGATTCTAATAAAACGAAAGCTGGTAAAGCTAACAACAGAAGAGTTGAAGTGAAATTAGTAAAATAATTTCTTCCAAAATATTTT
>CANCFZ010000225.1 GCA_947377425.1 Flavobacteriaceae bacterium | reverse complement strand
AACACTTTAAAAAAATAAAAAAAATGGATTTTGACTTTAAACTCAAAATCCATTTTTTATTAATACAACATTTGGATTTCTTTAATTCCGAATGTTTTAATAGAATCATCTTCTAAAATTAATTGAAGTTTTCCTTCATTAGTTATGCCTTGAATGATTCCCATAAATCGAATTTTATTTGCATCTTCAAATGGCATTGGAACATTCATTTTAAATAAATAATTGTGAAAATCATTCCAAAGTTTATCTTCTTGATTGGAAACAATTAAACTGCAATTCTTTTTTATTTGAAAAATTAATCTATTTAAAATTACATCTAAATCAAAATCTCGTTGCATTACAACCAACATTGAAGCTGCTTTTGGCAAATTATTAAATGCTTTTTGATTGATATTCAATCCGATTCCGACAACTGATTCTATTTTACTGTCAGATTTAAAGCTATTTTCTATCAAAATACCACATAGTTTTTTAGTGTCTGACATAATGTCGTTAGGCCATTTTATACTTAATTTAGGTAAATTAAACTCTTCTAAAACATGAACAACTGATAATGCTACCGCAACATTCAAATGAAATATTTCATCGATATTTCTTAAAATGTCTTTAATCAAAATGCTCATAATTAGATTTTTGCCCGATTCAGAGTCCCAACTAGAACCCATTTGACCTTTGCCTTTGGTTTGATTTTTGGCAACTACAACAGTAAAATTTTCAACGACTTGCTTCTTTGATAGTTCCTTCAAAAAATCATTAGTTGAATCTATGGCATCGAGTTTGATTACGTTCATGGAAATTATTTTTGTAAAACAGTATTTAAACTTATGTTAAGCATCAAAAATAATGACAAATTTTGATACCTTTGCAAATTATATAAAAATTAGATGACAAAAAATACAGTTAGTACAGATGTTTTATTGACAAACATCATTAAAGGAATAGAAGAAGTAAAAGGAAATGATATTGAAATCCTTGATTTAAGAGCAATCGAAACAGCCGTTTGTGATTATTTTGTAATCTGCAATGGTACTTCAAACACACAAGTTAACGCTATTGTTAACTCAGTTCAAAAAACAGTTTCCAAAGAGCTTAAAGACAAACCTTGGCATATTGAGGGTACAGACAACGCCGAATGGGTATTGATGGATTATGTAAGTATTGTTGTGCATGTTTTTCAAAAAGAAATTCGCGAATACTACAATATTGAAGGACTTTGGGGTGATGCAAAAATCACAACATTAGCTAACAAAAACTAAAAGCACTATAAAATAATGTCAGAGAACAAAAAACCTAGCGGTTTAAAATTTAGTCCGTGGTGGATATCTGGAGGCGTAATATTTATGCTTGTTTTACTAAATATTTTTAATAGTAATACAACACAAGACCCAACCGTTATCTCATCTGCCAAATTAACTCAATTAATCAATAATGGCCAAATTGATAAAGTAATTATTTTCAATAAAACTCATGCAGAAGCATATTTAACAGCTACTGCGATGAAAGATAAAGCCAATAAAAAAGTCATTAAAGACCCTTTATTTGGTGGTGTTAACAAAGGTCCCCATTATACTACTGAAATTGCAGATGCTCAAAATTTTGAAAAAGAATTAGCAAAAGCAGTTCAAGAAAAAAAGCTTAAAGACTACGATTTTAAATTAAAAGACGATTGGTCTGGATTACTTTTTCAAATCTTACCATTTGTATTAATAATTGGTATTTGGCTATATTTAATGAGGAGAATGTCTGGCGGTGGTGCTGGCGGTGGTGGAGGTCAGCTTTTTAATATAGGAAAATCTAGAGCTAAATTATTTGATGAAAAATCAGAAGTTAAAACCACTTTTAAAGATGTTGCTGGATTAGAAGGTGCAAAAGAAGAAGTACAAGAAATTGTAGAATTCCTTAAAAATCCAGAAAAATATACGGTTTTAGGCGGAAAAATTCCTAAAGGAGCACTTTTAGTTGGACCTCCAGGAACAGGAAAAACATTATTAGCCAAAGCCGTTGCGGGTGAAGCAAAAGTGCCATTCTTCTCATTATCAGGATCTGATTTTGTGGAAATGTTTGTTGGTGTTGGCGCTTCTCGTGTTAGAGATTTATTCAAACAAGCAAAAGAAAAATCACCTTCAATTATATTTATTGATGAAATTGATGCAGTTGGTCGTGCAAGAGGAAAAAACAGTATGTCAGGCGGAAATGACGAACGCGAAAATACACTGAACCAATTACTTACAGAAATGGACGGTTTTGGAACCAACACGCACGTAATTGTAATTGCAGCAACCAATAGAGCCGATGTATTAGACAAAGCGTTAATGCGTGCCGGTCGTTTTGATAGACAAATTTATGTGGACTTACCAGACATTCGTGAACGAAAAGAAATTTTTGAAGTTCACTTAACTCCACTTAAAAAAGTAGAAGGTTTAGACACTGATTTCTTGGCTAAACAAACTCCAGGATTCTCTGGTGCTGATATTGCTAACGTATGTAATGAAGCTGCATTAATTGCTGCTCGTCACAATAAAACAGCAGTTGATAAACAAGATTTTCTTGATGCTGTTGACAGAATTGTTGGTGGATTAGAAAAGAAAAACAAAATTGTTACTCCAGCAGAAAAAAGAGCTATCGCAGTTCATGAAGCGGGTCATGCTACAGTAAGTTGGATGCTAGAACATGCTGCACCGCTTATCAAAGTTACAATTGTTCCAAGAGGACAAAGCTTAGGTGCTGCTTGGTATTTACCAGAAGAACGATTAATTGTTCGTCCAGATCAAATGCTTGACGAGATGTGTGCAACTATGGGAGGCCGTGCTGCTGAAAAAGTAATTTTTGATACTATTTCAACTGGAGCTTTATCTGATCTTGAAAAAGTTACCAAACAAGCTCGTGCAATGGTAACTATTTATGGTTTGAATGAAAAACTTGGAAATGTAACCTATTACGATTCTTCTGGACAAGGTGAATATAATTTTAACAAACCTTATTCTGAAGATACTGCAATCACAATTGACAAAGAAATTTCAATTTTAATTGAAGGTCAATACCAAAGAGCTATTGAAATTCTCAAAGAAAATAAAGATAAATTGTTACAGTTAGCTGATATTTTAATTGAAAAGGAAGTCATTTTCAAAGACGATTTAGAAACCATTTTTGGAAGACGTCCTTATCAAAAAGACATCGATGAAAGAACAGAATTTCCTGCATAAAAAGCAGTAACGAATAAAAAATTAAAAATCTTAATTCAAAAAATGCTTTTGAATTAAGATTTTTTTATCTTTGAAGGTTTTCAAACAATAAATAAAGAATTTTATACAACGATATGAGTCTTTTTAGAAAAATATTTGGTTCTGGCAATGATGCTTCCGATGAGGAAAACCAAAGTGAATATAACACTCCCAAACCTTCAAACCTTCCGGTTGATGATTTGTTTACATTTAATTTCAAAAAAAATGGTGGTAAATTTATTTATTGTGAAAACCTAATTGAAGTTAAAGAACAATTTGAAAATATCCTTGAAGAAAATGACTGGTTTGAAGGCAACGTTTTGTGTTTTGAGCCAAAATTATTCAATTTACTTGATGAAAATAAATTAATTTATACAAATCCATCAGAACCAAAATTCTTTTTTGCAAGTTGTGAAAATCTAATTGCGGATGAAGGTTCTGTGCTTTTTTCATCAAATCAAATCAAGCATAAAAAACCCGACGAACTTCCCGACA
>CANCFZ010000224.1 GCA_947377425.1 Flavobacteriaceae bacterium | reverse complement strand
CCACGCAATTCTTTTTCACCACGAGGATAAAATTTCACTAAATCATTGGGAACAAAACACGCATGCGTCACATTGCATCGTCCACCACCCGAAATTCTAACTTTAGATAAAACTTCTTTTCCGCGTTCTAAGATAGCCACTTTAAGTTTCGGATTTTTTTCAACGATATTTATTGCTGTAAAAAATCCAGCTGCACCGCCACCAACTATAATTATATCGTATTTTGAATTCATTTTTTTAAACCATTAAGGTCATTAAGATTCATTAAGATTAATCGTCTGCTAATCTAAAAAAATATTCATTTACTAAAGGTTTAGTAGATTTTGTAATATTTGTTGTATTGAAATTAATCAATAAACCTTGAGGCTTACTTAATAATTTCATGTAAGTCATTAATTTAGCTTCATCAATTGGGTGAAATTTTTCAACTGTTTTTAATTCAACAATTATACAATCATTTACAAGTAAATCAAGTCTTAAAGGATTTTCTAATTTTAAATCATAATAATCAACTTCAATAGTTACTTGTTGTTTTACATTATAACCGTTTTGCTCTAGCTCATATTTTAAACATTCTTCATAGATTTTCTCTAATAATCCAGGTCCTAATTTTTTATGAACTTTGATTGCATATCCAATAATTTGATAGGATAATTGTGTGATTTCTTTTTTTGTCATATTATTTCTATCTAGAAAAACGCTTAATTACCTTAATTTTCTTAATGGTTTAAAAATTAAATCCTATCAGGAAAATCAGAAATTATGCCATCAACATTTAATGATTTCACAAAGATAACGTCTTCTGTAGAATTAACCGTCCATGTGTAAATTTTAAATCCATTTTCATGAATTGATTTTACATTTTTAGTATTCAGTAGTTTGAAAAAAGGATTTATTGAATGTGCATTAATTTTTTTTCCAAATTGGATTGCATCTTCAATCGTGTTTTCTGTTAAAACTCCTAAGTTGATTCTTGGATTTAATCTAGCTATATTTTCTAAAATCGTCCAATCAAAACTTGATATTTGAAAAAAATCAGCATTCCAATTATGTTCTAAAATATATTTTTGGACTAATTCAGTTACTGCAATTGAAGCTTTTGTATCTTTTATTTCAATATTGATAAAACATTGTTTGTTTACCAAATTAAAAACTTCTTGTAATGTTGGGATTCCGAATTTTTTCAATTCAAATGAAGAAATATCGTTTACAAATCCCTTTCCAAATGTTGTTCTGTCAATGGTTTCATCGTGGATTACCATTATTTCGCCATCAGAACTCAAATGAACATCCAATTCAATTCCATCAACACCTAAATCAAGTGCTTTTTGAAACGAAACTAAAGTGTTTTCAGCAACATGTCCTTTGGATCCACGATGTCCTATTTTTTGCATATTCAAAAATAATAAAAAAAACGCCTTTAAAAGACGTTTTAATTTGATTATTATTTTACCAAAATATGATATTCCCAAGCTTTATACTTTAATTTATCACCTTTTTTGAATGTGACTTTTTTGCCAGTCATATAATCTAAAAATGTTCCTTCTAATTCAACAGTAAACAATTGAGTTTCTTTAGATAAATTAGCAACATAAATTACTTTTTTGTCGTTTTTTTCTCTTGCAAATGCTAAAATTTGTTCGTCAGACGAAGTAGTCAATCTAGTATAAGATGCTGGGTTTTTACCTCCATTTAAAGCTATATTTGAATTTTTTAAAGCGCTTAATTTTTCATAAATCGGAAACATTTTTCCTTTGGTATGTGTTAATTCGTCTTTTGTAAAAAATTTTAATCTTCTGTTAAAATCATATTCTTGACCGTTATATATCAACGGCATTCCTGGAATAACATAGGTCATTGCTGCAAAAACTTCAACGGCATCGCCCAATCTTTCATATTCTGTTCCATTCCAAGAATTTTCATCATGGTCAGACGTTAAATTCATTATAATGTCATCTTTCTCTAAGGTAGTATTCATTTTGTTTATATATTCATCAAAATCTTTGACCTTTTTTTTGCCTTGAGCAATGCCATTCATAATATGATGTTCTTCCCAACCATAATACATATCAAATCCATTTCTTAGTAGTTCAGGTTTTTCAGCTTCAGCCAACATAAAAACTGGTTTTACAGAGTTCAATTGAATAGTGGCGTCTTTCCAAAAGTCTGATGGAACTTCGCCAGCAACATCACATCTAAAACCATCAACATTAGCCGTTTTTAACCAATAAGTCATGTCTGAAACCATAGCCATTCTGGTTTCTGGATTATCATAATTGAGTTTTACAACATCAGTCCAATCAAATGGTGATATCATTTTTCCGTCTTTATCTGTAGCATAATAATCTGGATGTTCTTTTACCCATGCATGATCCCAAGCAGTGTGATTAGGTACCCAATCCATAATAACATACATTCCGTTATCGTGTGCTTTTTTTACTAAATTTTTAAAATCTTGTAAATTTCCAAACTCTGAATTTACGCCTCTATAATCTTGTACGGAATAATAACTTCCCAAACCTTCTTTTCTGTTCTCAACTCCAATTGGGTGAATGGGCATAACCCAAAGGATTTTTATGCCTAATTTTTTCAATTGCGGAATGTCTTTTGCAAAGGCGTTAAATGTTCCTTCTGTTGAATATTGACGGATGTTAACTTCATAAATAACAGCATTTTCCATTATTTTGCCAGAAACAGGAGGTAATGGTTTTGCTTTAACAACTGTTTTCTTTTGGGCATTTACTCCCAATGTTATAGCACAAAGTGCTAAAAGGATTGTTTTTTTCATTTTGTTATAGTTTTTCAATTAATAATATTGTGAAAGTGGTGTCCAATTTTACTTTTCCATTTTTTACTACTCCTTTTTTTCCAGAATAAGCATCTCTTACTTTAGTTCCGTTTTTGAAAATTGTTCCAACAGATATTTCTTTTTGTCCAACAGATAAATCCAATCCAATAACTACATTGTCAGTGAATTTTCCTTCAGAATAGGTTCTGCTAAATACATAAGGAGCATTTGTTATTTGATTATGAATTCCAGCACCAATAGCAGGATGGTTTTTTCTGAAATTACTCAATTTTTGCCAATGCAATGCTACTTCTTTGGTTTTTGAATTGGTTTTAATGTCATCCCAATTCATATTAGAACGTAAGGTTGCATCACCTTGTGTACCATCAATATCCAATGAACGAGCAGTTTCATCACCATAATAGGTTTGTGAAATTCCAGGTGCTAATAATAATTTGGTGGCACTTTCAAATGGTTTCTCACGCTTTTTATCAAACGGATTGCCATCATCGTGAGAGGAAACATAATTCATTACAGTATTGCCTTTTAAATCTGTATTCAAGATGTTAGAATATTTTGAAAATAATTCTTCATAACTCATTTTAGCTTCGTAAGGAAAGGCAAAATTGATTAAACTCGTAAACCCATTTTCAAAATAGTTTACTTTTTTATCACCGAAATCATATAGTTTCTTTCCGCCAATGTTATAGCCATACACTTCACCTACCATAAAGAAAGGATTGTTATCAAGCACTTTTGTTGGATTTTTCTTTTTGTATTCAGCAAAAGACCTATCACATACTTTTCTGAAATCTGCCCAAACATCTTCTTTGGTATGCTTTGCAGTATCTACTCTGTAGCCATCAATTCCGTAGTTAGTGATGTAATCAGAAAGCCATTTCATTATGTAATATTTTGGAGCACGAGGATAACCAGTTTTTTT
>CANCFZ010000223.1 GCA_947377425.1 Flavobacteriaceae bacterium | reverse complement strand
TAGTTGAGCACGGTATCGCTTCTTCAAGATTAACTTCAGCTGGTTATGGTGAAACTAAACCAATTGATTCTAATAAAACGAAAGCTGGTAAAGCTAACAACAGAAGAGTTGAAGTGAAATTAGTAAAATAATTTCTTCCAAAATATTTTTAAGAAACGCCTCGATATTCGAGGCGTTTTTTTTATATTTATCAAATGACAAATGCAACCTTTCTTCAAAACTTAGCGCAAGTTATTTTAATTGATTATTCCGAGAAATTATCAGATACTATAATCATTTTACCGAATAGAAGAGCTAAAGTATTTCTTATTGAGGCATTAAAAAATCAATCTCAGAAAACTATATTTGCTCCTGAAATAATTAGTATTGAAGATTTTGTACAAAACATTGCAGGCATTCGTTCTATTGATAGCGTCGAACTATTATTTGAATTCTATACCATTTATTTAGAAATTACAGAAAAAGATAAAGAATCGTTTGAAACCTTTGCCAATTGGGCAAAAACATTGCTTCAAGATTTTAATGAAATTGATAGGTATTTATTAGAACCTGATAAAATTTTAAAATATCTAGAAAACATTAAAGAAGTAGAACACTGGTCTGTCGATGCTGATAAACGAACAATATTAATCGATAATTACCTCATTTTCTGGAAAAAACTACCACATTACTATCACTCACTTTATCAATACTTACTTAAAAAAAGAGTTGGTTATCAAGGATTAATTTATAGAGAAGCCGTAAATAATCTGAATCAATTTTCAGAAACTGTAAAAGAAAAGAAATTTATCTTCGCAGGATTTAACGCACTCAATCAAGCCGAAGAAAAAATTGTGCAACATCTTTTAGCCATTGATAAAGCCAAAATTTATTGGGATATTGATGAAACTTTTTTAAACGATAGTTATCACGATACTGGACTTTTTCAGCGCCGATTTAAATCAGAATGGGCTTGTTATAAAACCAATCCTTTTGAGTGGATTTCTACCGACTATCAGCAAGAAAAAAACATTCAGGTTATTGGTACGCCAAAATCTATTGGTCAAGCCAAAATTGTAGGTGATATTATCGAAAAACACAGTAATGAAAATAATGGACAACTTCAAAATGTAGCCGTTGTACTTGGTGAAGAAAGCCTTTTACTTCCTATTTTATATTCATTACCAAGCAATGTAGATGCCTTAAATATCACTATGGGGTTTTCGAGCAAAAACAATCCTGCCCAACTTTTAATGGCAAAATTGTTCAAAATGCACACTAATGCTTTGTCTAGAAATGCTTCTAGCTATGTCTTTTACTATAAAGATGTTTTGGATATTCTAACGCATCCTTTGATTGAACCTTATATCAATGCAAAAGAATTAGTAAATCGAATCAATCAAAATAATTATACGTTTATTCTTCGTAAAAAAATTCTAGAATTGCATCCTAATTCTAATGAATTATTTGAATTACTTTTTCAAAAATGGGATACTAGTTCGGTTAAAGTTCTGGAGAATTTATCGCAGATTTTATTGATAATAAAGTCTAATTTGAATAAGGATAACGAGGAAGAAAAAATCACTAACGCCTTTGTATATTCAATCTTCAAAGTCATTAATCAATTGATTTCTTATTTTTCATCTCACGAAAATATTGATTCTATTGACACACTTTATGCCATTTACAAACAAGTAATTGATGTTGCCGAAGTTTCATTTGAAGGTGAACCACTAAACGGATTACAAATCATGGGTGTTCTTGAAAGTCGTGTGCTCGATTTTGAAACTGTCATAATTACTTCGGTAAATGAAGGGAAATTTCCAGCTGGAAAAAGTATGAATTCCTTTATTCCGTATGATGTGAAACGCGAATATGGTTTGCCAACTTTTAAAGAAAAAGATGCTATTTATACCTATCATTTCTATCATTTATTGCAACGCGCTAAAAATGTTTATTTACTTTATAATTCTGATAGTGAAGGTTTGGATGCCGGAGAAAAAAGCCGTTTCATAACGCAATTGGAAGTCGAAAAACAACCCAAACACAACTTGACATTTCAAACGTATAATGCCGATGTTCCCGAAATTGCGCACCAACCAATTATAGTTGAAAAATCGGAAAAGGTAATGTTGCGACTAAAAGAAATTGCAGATAAAGGATTTTCTCCATCGTCATTGACAACTTATATTCGAAATCCGATTCAGTTTTATTTTCAACGAATTCTGCGTATTTCTGAAATCGATGAAGTAGAAGAAAATATTGCTGTAAATACACTCGGGACTATTATTCATGGTGCTTTAGAAGAATTGTATAAACCATTTATTGGTAAAATTTTAATTGAAAATGATATTAAAATCTGCATCAAAAAAATTGACGAAGAAGTTTTAAAGCAATTCAAAGAAGTTTACAAAGAAGGCGATATCAAAAAAGGGAGAAACCTTTTAGCGTATGAAGTTGCAAAACGAAATGTACTAAATTTTCTAAAATTAGAATTAGAGGCAATTCAAAACGGAGATGAAATTCAGATAATTGCTTTAGAAAAACCTTTGGCTCGAATTCTTGAACATCCAAGTTTACCATTTCCAGTAAAAATTGCAGGAAACGTTGATAGAATCGAAAACCGAAATGGAAAAATAAGAATCATCGATTATAAAACCGGAAACGTAACCAAGCCAAGTGTAACTTTAAAATCGTGGAATGGTTTAACCGAAGACATTAAAAACGACAAAATCATCCAAATTCTTGCCTACGCATTCATGTATGAACAAGAAGCTAAAGGTTTAGAAATTGAAGCCGGAATTATATCTTTTAAAAACTTAAAAAATGGATTTTTACCATTCAATTTTAAAGTCGATAAAGAAACTTTCGAAGTAATTTCAACTGAAATAATGCAAAATTATATAGAGGAAATTGTAGTTTTATTAAATGAAATTTTGGATGTTGATGTGGCTTTTGAGGAAAAGGTTTAACCACAAAGACACTAAGTTTTCGCTAAGTTCGCAAGGTTTTAAAAAATATTAGAAGAAAAACTTTGCGAACTTTGCGCTTTTTCCCTTGCGTCTTTGCGGTTAAAAAAAATTAAACCCCTTTAAAAAACTCCAGCAAAACCTTCAGCAATTGCTTTTTATTTTCAATATGGCTCATGTGTCCGTCGGCAAATGACGTTAGTTTTACTTTCGTGCCTTCTATTTGTTCCAGATTGTCTTCATAAATAAGTACACCATCTTTTTTGCCCAAAATCAACTGAATTGGATAGTTAGCAAAATGCAAAATCACTTCTCTATCTTTTCTAATTTTCATGCCTTCGAGCGATGCAACAATTCCTTGTAACGGAGTTTTTAAAGCTTCAATTTTTACTATTTCGATTGTATCTAGCAATCGTTCTCTATTGTCAATGCTAAATAAATTGGCAATACTCATGCTTACAAATGCCGAATAATTTTGTTTTACAGCCACAATCGCACGATCACGATTGGTTTTTCGTTCGTCACTATCGGCACGAGAAGTCGAGTTTAATAGCACCAAACCTTTCATGAAATCGGGATATAATTCGGCGAAAGCCAACGCAATATATCCGCCCATCGAATGACCAACAAAAACAGCTTTTCTGATTTTTAATTCGTGTAAAACATGATGCACCATATCGGCTTGGTCTTCCATCGAATGGACATAACCCAAGCACTCGGTTTGTCCATGACCTAATAAATCGATTGTAAGTACCCTATTTTTCTTAGAAAACTCAGGAACAA
>CANCFZ010000222.1 GCA_947377425.1 Flavobacteriaceae bacterium | reverse complement strand
ACTATTGAAGCCAAAGTTTCAAGAGCTTTTACATCTTCAATGGAAATTTATTTAGATGTTTGGATTGAAGACAGAGAATCTGGAATTAGAGCTAAAGCAAATGAAGCTATTTATACTTTTGTTGCAGTTGACGAAACAGGAAATCCAGTTGCTGTTCCACCATTAGAACCAGAATCGGAAGAAGAAAAATCACGATTTGATGCTGCTCTGCGAAGAAAACAATTGAGTTTAGTTCTTGCTGGGAAAATGAATCCACATGAAGCTACTGAATTGAAAGCATTGTTTGTGTAAAACATAAAAAAGTCCGCTAATTAGCGGACTTTTTATTTATCTATTCAACCAAGTTGTTGGATTGGCATACGTTGTATTTTGAGAAATCATGAACTTAAGTATGGTTTTGCCTTCTGCATTTGTTCTTACTTTTCCAAGAACTTCTTTTGTGGTTACTTTATCTCCAGCACTTACATTTACGGTGCTTAAGTTTTGATAAATAGTAAAGTAATCTCCATGTTGCACACAAACGGCTTTATTCAAAGGTGAAATTACAATTACTTTAGTTACTTCTCCACTAAAAACGGCTCTTGCATTAGATCCTGATTCTGTGGTGATTTCTACACCACTATTGTGGATAATTAACGTTTTATATACTGGATGTGGTTGATCACCATAACCCAAAGTAATACTTCCTTTTTCAACTGGCCAAGGCAATCTTCCTTTATTGGCTTTAAAGTTATTAGATATTAATTGTCCTTCTGGCGTTAATACAATTTTAGTTGATTCTTCTATTTTCTTAGTTTCGGCTACTGTTGTAGTTTTTGGATTTGCTTTTGCTTTAGCGGCAGCAGCTTTTCTGTTGGCTTCGGCAATAGCGTCACGAATTAACTTCTGAATTTGAGCATCAATTTTTCTGTAATCTTGTTGTTTTTTCTTGATTTCAGCAGCAATTTGCTTTTTATCTTTCTTTAAACTATTGGCTATTTTTTCTTGTTCTTGCTTTTCTTTTTCAAGGTCGGCACGTTGTTTTTCTTGTTCGGCAAGTAGTTTTTCTTTTTCTGTTTTTTGTCCGCTTAATTTGGAATTATAATCGGCTAACTTGGTTGTTTTATCATTAATTTCAACACCTTGCATTTTTCTGTAGCTCGAATATTGCTTCATATATTGAAGACGTTTGTAGGCTTGTAAGAAGTTTTCTGACGAAAGTAAGAACATTGCTCTACTTTGTTGCGAACGGCTCTTATAGGACTTCACAATCATTTGAGCGTAGTCTTCTTTAAGGATAACTAAATCTTTTTTAAGTTTGTTAATCTGAACTTGATTAATGTACATGTCATTGCTCAACAACTTGGTTTGTTTAGTTGTGGTATTAATCAGTTTTTCTTTCAAACCAATTTTCTCTTTTTGAAGTGACAATAATTTTCCAACCGATTTCTCTTTACCTCTAACGTCTTCGAGCATTCGTTCTTTTTCAAGAATTTCCTGCTGAATTTTAACTTTCTTTTGCTCCAATTCTTCTTGCGTTTGTTGACTCCAAGCCAATGAGGTCAAACAAATAAAAAGTAATGTGATAAATCTTTTTTGCATAATATCTATATCTTATCAATGTAAATTCTTTCATAACCTTCTGGAACACTATAAGGAAAAGAAAGATCTTCGTTGAATGTAACGTTTTTGTATTCTATTTCAATGTTAGTTTTACTTTCATTCTGTCTAGCATCAATTGCCAAAGATAATGGTAAAATTATTTGATCGTATTTTTTATAATCCGGATAAGCAACTTGCAACGTTCTGTCTAATGCCGGTTGATTGATTTCTTGTCTTTTTATCAAGAAATTGTCACTTTCAAAGTAAAAAGATTTGTCTGTTGTGCCATCAGCATTAGATTGTAATTTATACAATTTTTCCATTATAGAAACTGCGTATTTTCCTTTATGTAAATCATCAATTGCTTTTCCGATTAACATATTTTGCACTTTTTGAAAATCCAAATCGGTTCCTAACCATTTGCTCAATCCAGCATAATCACCTTCAAAATATTTATTTCCAATTTTTTCATAGTACTGAACTGATGTTGGAGTAATCAACGCTTTAGCCATTGTAATTCCAATAACACGAATACTAATCAAAATCTTTTCGTCTTTTTTTAATCTAATTTCAGCCGTAACGTTTTGTGTTTGCTTATCGTCTTGATATCTAGCACTAGCTTTAATATATAATGTAGAAAAATCGGTTTTATTACTGTAATGGTTATTAATTATTTTTTCTGCTGATAAAGTGTTGCTTGCGGTACCTTCGGCTAAAAGTGCTTTAGGTTTGCAAGAAGCAACTAAAATCAACAATAAAAAGGCAAAATATTTTTTCATATAAGAGTTGAGAAATTGATACTATTTAAAGGTTTATTTTTTTTGTTTTTCAATCAACGTATTGGCTTTAGAAAAATACAAATCTTTCTTTTTCATATCGCCCAAACCGTTGTAAGCTTCTCCTAATTGAAGATTAAAATTGATTTCTAATGATTTATCATCAATTACAAAATCGATTCCAGATTCTAAAACGTCTTTAGCTTTTTTATAATTTTTTAATTGATTATTGGCTAAACCATTGTAGTAATATAATTGCGGTTGCGTTGGAAACAACTGCATTTGTTCGTCAGATGCTTTGGCTAATTTATCAAATTGTAAGTTTTCGGTGTAAGCCTGCATCAATAACAAAATGGTTTCCATGTCGTCGTTAGTAGTTTTCAAGTGCATTTCATAATACTTGATGGCTTTAACCCAGTCCTTTTTTGATTGATAAAACTTCCCTATTTCTTTAGCAACTTTTACTTCTTTATCATCACTAAAATAACCTATTGCAGTATCTAAATCTTTTTCATATTGCGGATTGTTTTTAGTGAAAATCAAGAATTCATTCAACATTCTGTGTTTTAGTTTTCGATCTATTTTGTCGCTTGCAAAAACAGTATTCATAGATTTTACTGCTTTTTCACCATCATTATTATTCAAATGAAATTTAAACAAACTCACTTGCGCCCAATCGGAAGTTGGAATATTAGTTTCTAATTGTTTGGCAATTTCCAAGGCTTTTTCTTCTTGATTGCTTTGTGAATACATATAAATCAAAGCAACATAGCTAGCTTCATCTTTTGGATTTTTCTTAATTTGTTCAATTAAATTTGCCTTTTCTGATCCTTGGTATTTTGCATCGCGAAGAATATCTGATTTGTATAATTCGCGTTTATCTGATTTACCAACCGTTTGATTTAACTCATTTATTAAATCTAAGGCTTTATCAAATTGCTGTGTATTCATGTATAACGACACTAAATCTTCTTTATAATCAGACTTAAATTCAATCAATTTTTGAACTACAATAATCGATTGATTGTAATCGTGGGTTTCATAACACACATCGTACATTCCAACCCAAGCCCAACGATTTTTGGGATCTATTTTGGTTGCCTTCTCAAAATTATCGTAGGCCTCTTTATATTTTTTTAGTGCTAAATAATTCTTTCCTAATTCAAAATAAACAACCGCATTATCCGATTGAAGTGTTTGACATTTTTCTAATGATTCAATAGCTTTATCATAGTTTTCAATACCTTTTTGTTTCAAAGATTCGTAGAAAGAAGTTTCAAATTTATTTTCTGCCAATGCCAATGTGTCTTTAGGTTCGCCTTGAGCCAAAAGAGAAATTGGAACGAGAACCATTCCGAAAAAGAAACTGTATAAAACTATTTTTTTCATCTATTTTT
>CANCFZ010000221.1 GCA_947377425.1 Flavobacteriaceae bacterium | reverse complement strand
TTTTCAGTTGTTGGAATATTACTTTTAATTGGTTTAATCTTCTTAATTTTTAATCGAAGACAGGTGAAACGTCGCTTGACATTGCAAAAAGAAGTTGCCGAATACGAACAAAAAGCACTGCATTTGCAAATGAATCCGCATTTTGTATTTAATTGTTTGGGTTCTATTTCTAGTTTTATTGTTCAAAACGGAACTGATTCGGCATTGAAATATTTGTCTAAATTCTCTAAATTAATGCGATTGACCTTAGAATATTCAAAAGGATCATTGATTCCGATTGACAAAGAGATTGAGAGTTTGCAAAATTATTTAGAACTGGAGCAATTGCGTTTTAACAACAAATTTGAATTTTCAATACAATCGTCTGACAAAGTCGAATTCAACATGGGCTTGCCTCCTTTATTAATTCAGCCGTTTGTAGAAAATGCTATCTTGCATGGATTGGTTCCGAAGGAAGAAAACGGAAAACTGAACGTGAATTTTGATGTTCAAAACAACCAATTAGTTTGCACAATATCCGATGACGGCATTGGAATTTCTAAATCTAAACAGATTAAAGAACATTCGGTACAAGCGCACAAATCGATGGCGTTGGAAATTACCAAAAAGCGTTTGGAAATTATGGAAGCCACCATTTCGAAATCGGCACAAATTGAGATTATAGAAAATAATGGTACGATTGTTACCTTGCGATTGCCAATACAATATATTCAGTAAGGACAATTCGAGAATTGTCCCTACTCGTAAACAACTAAAAATATGATTACAGCAGTATTAATAGACGACGACAAGCATTTACGCGAAGGATTGAAAGCACTTTTGCAACGGTATACCAATGAAATAAACATTATTGGTGAAGCCGAAAGTGTAAAAACCGGCGTAGCTTTACTAGAGCAATCGCAGCCACAAGTGATTTTCTTAGACATTCATTTGTCGGATGGAACTGGGTTTGATATTTTAGAACAATTAGGGAAAACCAAAGGGAAAACCTCAGCACATATTGTGTTTATCACAGCACACGAGCAATATGCTTTGAAGGCGTTTAAGTTTAGTGCGTTGGATTTTATATTAAAACCTGTTGATCCCGAAGAATTGCAAAACACAATTATCAAAATAAAAGAAGTCGTTGGAAAAAGCAACTCGTTTGATCATATAGATTTGTTGTTAGAAAACATCAGAAAGAAAGTAGATAACTTCAAGCGAATTGCCTTATCAACGAGCGACGGAATTCATTTGTTTGATGTTTCTGATATCATTCGATGTGAGGCTAAAGCCAATTATACCGAGTTTTTTATCAAAAATCACAAACCTGTTTTGATATCAAAAACTTTGAAAGAATATGAAGAACTATTGACCGAACACGGATTTGAACGCATTCATCAATCGCATTTAATTAATCTTTCTTATTTGAAATCGTATATCAAAAGTGATGGTGGCTATGTGATTATGGCAGACAACAGTAACATTCCGATTGCACAAAGCAAGAAAGAGAAATTGCAGGAGTTGATAAGGGCTTTGTAAACAGAGCGAAAACATAGAAAATATAACAGAATTGGCTTAAAGAAGTAAAAGCTACATAGCATTAATATAAATATACTATAGCAAAAAGTAAAAATACTATTGTAAAATATATAAATACTATAATAAAAAGTAAAAATACTATTGCAAAAAGTAAAAAATATTATTTCAAAATATACAAATACTATACTAAAAAGTAAAAATAATATTGCAAAAAGTAAAAGTGTTATTTGAAAATATATAAATATTATAATAAAAAGTAAAACTAATAAAGTAACTATTACATTACTAGAGCATAAAATATTCAACTTGAAATGAAACCTGACACATTTGAAATTAAAATTATGAAAAAACAAACTATACCATCACAGCTTATGAGAACATTATTGTTGCTTTTACTTTTTGTATCGGGTTTTGCTTATGCGCAACCACCAATTAACAACCCAACGCCTTATGTGGTTTGCGATGATAATAATGATGGAGTTGCAGCATTTGATTTGCACACCAAAGATGCAGAAATAACAACTCAAACAGGTTTGCATATATCCTATCATTTAACAGCAACAGATTCTAATACTGGTTTCAATGCTATTACTGTAAATCCTTATTATAATATTAATAACCCTTTTAGCCAAACCATCTATGTAAGAGTTGTAGATCCTCTTATGCCAGAAGTAGCTTCCTATACCACTTTAAATTTGGTGGTTAACCCTGCGCCTAATTTTACCATAGAGAACACAAATCTTTGCACTGGTTCTCCATTTGCAACTATTACAGCCGTTAATAATGGTAGCACTGGGAATTTTAGCTATATATGGACAATACCAACAACAAACCCGGGAAATACGACAACATTTACGACAACAATTGCTGGAACTTATAATTTAATAATTACAGATTTAACTTCAAGTTGCACCACGAGTTTAACTACTTCGGTTTTTGCTCTTTCTAATACTACACCAACGTTTAGTTTTCCAACTACAATATGTGAAGGTTCCAATAGCGTTTTACCACAAACCTCAGATAATGGTATTGTAGGAACTTGGTCGCCAGCAAATTTTTCAATTGGAACAACTACTTATACCTTCAATCCTTATTATGGGCAATGTGCAACTATGGTAACTGCTTCAATTACTGTTTTAGCACCGCCAACTGCCAACCAAGCACCTAATTTAGTGGTTTTTGATAATCCTTATGATGGCTTTGCTACTTTTGATTTGACAAGTCAAAATGTTTTAATTAATACCGGAGCTGGCAATGTAATTCAATGTTTTCCAAGTATAATAGACGCTCAAAATAATACAAATCCAATATTAAATCCAGCTGCTTATACAAATAGTACAAATCCACAAACTATAGGTGTTAGAGTTTTTGACCCAGCTGCACCTGATTGTCCGACTTTAACAAGTTTTACTATAATTGCATCCGACCCAAACAATGTTTATATTCCAGATGCAAACTTTAAAGCCAAATTAATTACGCTTGGTGTTGACACCAATACAGATGGAAATATTCAGTTTTCTGAAGCTACTGCGGTTACTTATGAATTGAATGTTGTTGGTTCGGGAATAGCTGATTTAACTGGGTTTGAAGCTTTTACTAATGTGCCAATTTTAAGATGTTCTAACAATAATTTGAGCACTTTGAATTTAAGCAATTTACCAAATTTAAAAACATTAGAATGTGGATTAAATAGTAATTTAAGTTCGTTAAACCTTACCAATTTAGCGTCTTTAGATACTTTAAGACTTAATTCTAATAATTTGAGTAGTCTTAATGTGAATCATTTAACTTCTTTAAAACATTTAGATTGTTCTTACAATCACATAGCTACTTTAAATGTTAGTAATTTAACCAATTTGAAAATACTTAATTGCGCTTCCAATTGGTTGACCACAATTGATGTTTCGCCTTTAACATTATTAGAAGAATTAAATTGTTCGATGAATCAATTGGCGACTGTTAACGTAGTGCCTTTGGTAAATTTAAAATCATTGATTTGCTCCAACAACGGCATTCACTCGCTTAGTTTAAATAATCTGCCCAATCTCGAGCATCTCGAATATGGCAATAATCAAAGTACGTCACTTACTTTTTCAAACTTACCTAATATGAAGTATCTAGATTGTGCAGGAAACAGTATTGTTACTTTAAATGCAAGTGTATTGCCTTTATTAGAATACTTAGATTGTAGTGGCAATCATTTTACATCCATAAATGTAAATGGATTAACCCATTTGAGTTATTTTACTTTTGCATTGAACCAAGTA